>JAATGD010000132.1 GCA_015654965.1 Hyphomicrobiales bacterium | reverse complement strand
GTCATGATGACTTCAAGTGTGGATTTTCCCGGCACCTGCGGATGCTCTTCCACCGGAATGCCACGCCCGTTATCGGAAACGGTGATAAACCCTTCCGCATCGAGGCTGACTTCGATGAAATTGGCGTGACCGGCCACCGCCTCGTCCATCGAATTGTCGATGACTTCCGCGAAAAGGTGGTGCAGCGCCTTCTCATCCGTGCCGCAAATATACATGCCCGGGCGCAGGCGCACCGGCTCCAGCCCTTCGAGAACCCGGATGGAGGAGGCATTGTAATCGTCACCGGAAGCAGTTGGCGCGGGTCTGGGAGCAGCAGGCTTGGGAGCAGGGGCAGATTGCAACGGTACAGCCTGTGGCTGAACGGCAGCCCGCTCGGCAGGGGCGATTTCCGTCTGTCGCTCTTGCTGGCGTTCCCGGGCATTGTTGACAACCCTTGTAAAGAGATCGTTGCTGTCGTCCATCTTTGTCCGATAAGCTTTCTGTCAGAATTGAACGATGGCCCTCGCCGCACGACACAGGCCGAAATAAACTGTCTGCGAATCACTGCAATCATGTCATGTGCTGCACCGAAAGGCGAATGAAGTTCGCTTTACGTTCCAGTTTCGCACGGCTTTATGACAGGTTTTGCGGCAAAGCTTCACAGCCTTGGCTGCCAATTGCATGAAACATCGACGCTTGTGCGCTGTCAGGCGAATTTGATGGAAAGATCAATGCCGCTCGCGTAGAGCAAATGCTAATGGCAGATGCAGGATAGGGCAGGGATGGAAACGCAATACCAAGGCACGACACATGTGAAAGCCATGGCGATCATGGTGCTTTCGGTCCTGCTGCTGCCCTTGATGGATGCGACCGGAAAATGGCTTGCCATGATGGACAATGTTCCACCTGCAACCGTCACCTTCATGCGGTTTTTCCTGCAATTTTGCTTGATGCTGGCTATCCTTCTGGTGATGGGGGTGCGCGTGGATCAGCTTCGCACCCGCCACCTTGCCGGCAATCTCCTGCGTGGTGCCTTGATGGGATTTGGTGGCCTGTGCTTTTTCACGGCCGTCAAATATATGCCGCTGGCTGACGCCATGGCGGTCTTTTTTGCCGAACCGTTGATTCTCACATTGTTCTCTGCGGTCTTCTTGAAGGAAAAGGTCGGCTGGCGGCGTTTTAGCGCTGTCGCGATCGGTCTTGTCGGAACGATGATCGTCATTCAGCCCAGCTTTGAAATTTTTGGCGCGGTTTCCCTGCTGCCGCTTGCAACAGCCGTAACTTTTGCCGCCTATCTTATCCTCAACCGGAAATATGGTGTGACGGAAAGCCCGCTCGTCATGCAGCTTTATGCCGGATTGGGTGGCTGGCTGTTTGTCGGTCTGGTCATGCTTGCAGGGCTTGCCGGACCGGCCACGGGGTTTGAAGACCTGCGCTTTAGTCTGCCCGCCAGTGTCCAGCCATGGCTATTGCTTGTGCTTATGGCAACCATTGGGACAGGCAGTCATTTGATGGTCGTCCATGCTTTCAAACTTGCGCCCGCGTCGCTGCTTGCGCCGTTCCAATATCTGGAAATTGTCAATGCGGTTCTGGTCGGCTTGCTGGTTTTCGGCGAATTCCCAACGCCGTCCAAATGGTTGGGCATTGCGATCATCATCGGATCGGGATTTTATGTTTTTATGCGCGAGCGCAAGCAGCAAAGCGCATGATTTTTGCGACCTAAAGCGGTTGTCGGGCACCGAAAACCGTCTCGAAAGCCCGACCAAGCGCTATATCCAGATCGCCCATCGTGACGGGAAGCCCAAGATCGACGAGACTTGTGACACCGTGTTCTGAAATGCCGCATGGAACGATACCGCCATAATTGCCCAGATCCGGTTCGACATTGATGGCAATGCCATGAAAACTCACCCAGCGGCGTAGGCGGATGCCATTGGCCGCGATCTTGTCTTCACACATGCCGCCATTGGCAAGGCGCGGTTTTTCCGGCCGCGCCACCCAGACGCCAACACGGTCCTCGCGCCGCTCGCCTTTGACGTTGAAGTCGGCGAGCGTTTCAATGATCCATTGCTCAAGGGCTGCAACAAAAGCACGAACATCCTCGCGCCTGCGTTTGAGGTCCAGCATGACATAAGCCACGCGCTGACCGGGGCCATGATAGGTATATTCGCCGCCGCGGCCGGTATGAAAGACCGGAAGCCTGTCGGGCGTCAGAAGATCTTGCGCACGCGCACTCGTGCCAGCCGTATAAAGGGGAGGGTGCTCTACAAGCCAGACAAGTTCATTGGCCGTTCCTTCGCGGATGGCCTGCACGCGTGCCTCCATGAAGGCAAGCGCGTCCTCATAGTCCGTCAGACCTTCCGCAACGCGCCATTCCACCGGGGCCACATCATTTGCCCACGGCAGGAATTTATGATCAAGCCCATCGCGTTGGGATGATTGCGCTATTTTGGGGGAAATAGAAACCTTCGTCATGATGGCTGCATATGGCGGTTTTTATGCGCAATTTCCAGAGGTCAAAATGCCTCTGTTACCGGAAAGCCCGTCATATTGTCGACTTCACAGCGGTTGCGACCGGACCGCTTTGCCCGATAGAGGGCCTGATCGGCCCGCTCCACAAGCTGCGCATAATCGGGATCACCGTCAAAAGATGCCACACCGATGGACAGCGTGACCGCAGAAGACAGGTCGGTGGGAAGGCGCAAATGCAATTGCCCGATCCGCTGACGCATGTTTTCGGCAAGATCAAGGGCATCATGCTTGCCGGTTTCGACCAGCGCCACCAGAAATTCTTCGCCGCCATAGCGGAAGACAAAATCACCAGGCCGACAGAGGGATAGGACGTTTTCCGCAACCTGTTGCAGCACCTTGTCGCCACCGCTATGCCCAAGCTTGTCATTGATCATCTTGAAATGATCGATGTCGATCATCAGGACACTGAAATCCAGACCTTTTTGCAAGGCCATGCGGACTTCACGGGTGAGAATGGACGGCATGAATTTCCGGTTGAGCGCACGGGTTAGCGGGTCCCGTCCCGATTCCATCGTCGCCGCCACCTGAAACAGTTCGGAAACCAGAAATTTCACTTCGCTGATCTTGATCTGGAAGTGCGATAAGGAGGCCGACAATTCCGCTGGGTTGTTCTTGCGTGCGCTTTTGATGGCTGGCAGCAATTCGTCATCGATTACCCTGACACTTTGACGTAGGCGTTCAAGGGTCACGGACCCTGAAAACATCATATCGGCCTTGTGCTGCATCCACAGTCCAAAGTCGGAATTGCCAAGCGGCATGAGGGGCGCATTGTCATTGCCGTAGAGATTGAAAAGGATGGACTGGCTCCACTCCATCAAGGCGGCGCGCTGGGATTCGCGCTCAAGCGGAATGTCGTGGCTTAATGCAAATGTGCGATAAGCTTCGTCGGTCTGGGCGCTTTTGCGCGAATCACCGACGAAAGTCTCGGTCATGATTTCAATGGCGATATCGACCGCATTGCTGATATGAACGATCAGCCGGACGAGCGTGTCACGCTCCGCAATGTTCGTTTGCAGCTTCTTGATGATTTCGTTCTTAAAGAGCCGCGCACCTTGCAGAATCACATGAATGGGCACCTGAATGCGCGCATGCAGCTTACCCATCTGGCATTGTTCCTGCACAAAGGCGACAACGTCATCGGGGCGGCTTTCCAGCAAATGCACAAGCCATTTGCTCAGCGAATGTTCCAAGCGGTCATGTACGCTCTGATGCGATAGAAAAACGGCTACATCCTGATTGTGCATAAGGCGGGAATAGACGATATCGACAAAACCCTGCTTGTGCTGTTCAACAAGATTTGACAGCAATGCAGCCTGTTCGTCTGGTAGGTTTGAGATCAGTTCCACCCACTCGGTCTGTGTATCGCCAAGTACGGTTTTCTCATCCCATTGTGGCGCGTCTTTCAACGAAGCCGCAGCGTCCATTTCCAACCTCCTTACCATGCAGCGCTCGTTTGTAAGCCGGAAGGAAAACCATGGTCCGGTTGGAAAAACGCATCCTGCAAGATTTGCTGGCGGTAAAAGCCAAGCATATGAACCCGGTGCTTTTGGCAGTCCCCCGTATAAATACCGTGCAACCTATAGATGATAACATAGTTATCCTGCAACAAATAGTTTACCTTTATCCATAAATGTCTGAACTTGTGTGTTAGGTCAACCACACTTGTTTGTGTGCATGCCCGGCAAGCATCCTTGAAGACGCACAAGCCAATACCCGGGTTTGCAGGCCATTTTTACAGCTTTCAATCATATCCCGGTATCAAAAGGACAGGGCTGATCATGTGAATCAAGGGGATTTTTCAAGTTTCACATTTGAATTTCAACATTGATAGACGAAATTTAAACGTGAAATGCAATCCACGACACGGGTACAGACAGAACAAATTTTACGGTAATTTTCAGGCGGCCATAAATTGGTGGTTGGAACAAATATATTCAGCTTGCATTCATTTAGCAAACGCCATGATGACACTACCGGAAAAGGAGAGTTTTATGAAAAGCACCTTCAGGAAAATGTTGGTGGGAATGATTGGAGCCAGCTTCATGATTGGCGCCATGGCCCCTGTCTCGGCTGCCTCGCTGATGCCTGCGGCACCTGTTGCTGTAAACGAGAATGTCCAGCACGTGCGCGATGATCGTTGGAGGGGGCGTGGTGATCACCGCTGGAACCGTCATCGTCATGGCCCGCGTCCGGGATGGAATGGCCGCCCGTATCGTGGCGATCGTGGTTACTGGAATGGCCATCGCGGCTATCGTGACTACCGTCGTGGCTATCGCCGTCACAATGATGGCTGGTGGTATCCGCTTGCAGCCTTTGGCGCGGGTGCGATAATCGGCGGAGCGATTGCTTCGCCACCTGCGGCCCCCGTTTATCGTGCGCCAGCCTATAACAACGGCTAGCATATTCAGTGGTGCTACAACCGTTACAGATCTTACCGTAGCTCCGACAATACATTCCAGCCTTATAATGGGCCGCGTCAGCAGTGCTATTCGCCCTATCGCTGATAGATTCGGCAAACATGATTGAAAAGCCGTCGTGAATGACGGCTTTTTTGTTGCGTGATTGCTGAGAATCCCTGCGGATACGGCCACTTGTCCCGCGTCAAGGAGAGATAATTCCGCTCCGGATTATTTTTTTAAATTTATCTTGGAGAAACATGAATTTCCGGTGTTGACCATTTGGAAAGTCGCCCTTATGTTCCGCCGCACTTCCCGAGGGAATATTCCTCGTCTGGGAGCGCGTAGCTCAGCCGGTAGAGCAACTGACTTTTAATCAGTAGGTCCAGGGTTCGAATCCCTGCGCGCTCACCAAAATCAACGACTTAGCACTTAATCTGGAATAGGCGGCTTTACAGCCTGCCCAACTTTTTACAAATCTTACCCGATTTGTTCCTTCCGCATGGTTTTGATCATTTTGATCACATGGCATCGTTCGGTACGAGCGTCTGTAGAGGCTCCTCGTTGATGCCGGAAGTGTGGACAATTTTTGAAACACGGCCTTTTGCCGACTTTTCATTAATATGTTAAGTATTTTATTGACGACTCCGGCTATCTGATGCAGTCTTTCATTGTGCTGGCACTGTTGGGAGGCAGAGTTGGAGCTGTTGCAGAACCGCAGACTGGTTGATCGGAATTGGCCACCGACCCCATACGATCAATGGGCGGATGATCTTCAAAACATTTGTGGCAACTTTAATCCGCACACCTTGCAGCGAGGCGATAGTGTCGTCGGCACGGCTAGCCGTATCAATCTATGCGGCATGGAGGTTGCGCATATCTCCAATGATCTCGATTATGTCCACCGAGACTGGAGCGATATCCGTCAGGATTCTAACGAAAATCTGTTCCTGGTCCTGCAATTGGAAGGTATTTGCGCTATAGAGCATTCCGGTCGACAGAATATCCTCAATGTCGGCGAATGCATTCTTGTCGATTCCGCGCGACCGACGACCTTCCACTTCCATGGGCATTTCTCCAATCATCTGTCGCTGCATCTGCCGCGGCAACTGATGTATTCCAATAGCAGGATCAGTTTTGATGTCGCCCGCAAACTTGAAGCCCGCGACCCGATGGCGCTGATGCTGCGCGCGCTGATCGCCAAGATGATGACAATGCCGGAAAATGACATGGCATCGCCGAATCTGCGCCAGTTGATGTTTGACGCGACCCGTCAGGCGTTCCTTTCGACCGGCATTCAGACAGCCAGTATGAACATATTGCATGACAGTGCGAGCCAGCGTTTGCACATGGCCGATATACTCATCGACAAATATCTCGCTGACAGCGATCTCAGCGCCAAATGGCTGGCGACACGGCTTGGTGTATCGCTGCGTACCCTGCAGCAGGATTTTCAGAGCATGGGCATGACCTGCACGACCGTCATCCGCGACAAACGTCTGCGATTTGCGCGCGAAAAGATCGAGCAGCTCAAGGGGCAGCGCAAGTCGATGACGATAGCCGAAATTGCCTATTCGTCCGGGTTCAACGACATTTCCTATTTCAATCGCAGCTTCAGGAAACTGTTCGATTGCGCGCCGGGCGAGTTGCTTCATGCCGTCGGGACGGGTTATCTGCCGGACTGAGGGCCCGGACTGGGACATGGAATGCGCTTCAGTCCAAGACGGGATGCGTCCCTCCCCAAGACGGGTCTTGCGGTCGGTACCATAGTCTTGGCAAAAATCACGGGAGGAAAAGATCATGAAGCAGTATAGTCTGCTTATCGACGGCAAGTCTGTCGCCGCGTCCCACCATGCACCGGTTGCGAATCCCTCGAATGGCGATGTGGTTGGCTATATGCCGCTGGCCAGCGAAGCGGATATCGATCATGCGATTGCCGCTGCCGCGCAAGCTTTCGGGAACTGGTCGCAGACATCGAGCGAGAATAGGGCCAGGGCGTGCCACGCCATTGCGGATAAGATCGCCGAGCATGCCGAGGAACTTGCCCGGCTCCTGACGCTTGAGCAAGGAAAGCCTCTCAACGGTATGGGCTCGCGTTTCGAGATCGACGGGGCGATCGCCTGGACGCGCCATACCGCTGAACTTGATCTGCCCGTCGAAATCCTGCAGGACAATGATCAGGGGCGGGTGGAGCTGCATCGCAAGCCGATCGGCGTCGTCGGTTCGATCACGCCATGGAACTGGCCGGTGATGATCGCCTGCTGGCATATCATACCGGCTGTGCGCACCGGTAACACGGTCGTCATCAAACCGTCGCCTTTGACGCCATTGTCGACCATCCGGCTCGTCGCACTCATAAATGAGGTGCTGCCGGCTGGTGTCGTCAACGTCATTACCGGTGAAAACAGCGTCGGTGGAGTGCTTTCCACCCATCCGGGCATCGCCAAGCTGGTTTTTACCGGCTCGACAGAAACCGGCAGGAAGGTCATGGCTTCGGCGGCCGCGACCCTCAAGCGACTGACGCTGGAGCTTGGCGGCAACGATGCCGGGATCGTCCTGCCTGACGCCGATCCAAAGGCGATCATAGAAGGTTTGTTCTGGGGCGCCTTCATCAATAATGGCCAGACCTGTGCGGCGCTCAAGCGTCTCTATGTGCATGACAGCATCTATGAAGAGGTTTGCCGCGGCCTTGCAGATTATGCATCCGGCGTCAATATCGGTGACGGTCTGGACGAGACGAGTATTCTTGGACCATTGCAGAACGAGATGCAGTTCAACAAGGTGCGTGAACTGGTGGATGATGCGCGCGCGCATGGAGCCCGTATCCTGACTGGCGGCGCGCCGATGGACCGTCCCGGCTATTTTTATCCGGTCACGCTCGTCGCTGATGTCGATGATGGTGTGCGGCTGGTGGACGAAGAGCAGTTCGGTCCGGTCCTGCCGATCATCCGCTATAACGATATCGATGAAGTCATTGCCCGCGCCAACCGGAATCCGGCAGGCCTTGGCGGCTCTGTCTGGTCTTCCGATGTGGCAAAAGCGAAGCGCTATGCGGTTCAGCTCGAATGCGGTTCGGTCTGGATCAACAAGCATGGCGCGATCCAGCCCAATGCGCCTTTCGGCGGTGTCAAGCACTCCGGGATCGGTGTCGAGTTCGACTTGGAAGGCGTGAAGGAATTCACCACAATCCAGACTGTATTGAGCTGAGCCATGACACGTTACGATTATATCATCATCGGTGCCGGATCCGCGGGCTGCGTGTTGGCGAACCGGCTTTCGGAAAATCCTGCACATAAGGTGCTGCTGATCGAGTCGGGCCGTCGCGATTCCGACCCGTGGATTCATATCCCGGCCACCTTCTTCAAGGTGCTGGGCAAGGGGAAGGACATCCATCCCTATGCCTCGAACCCCGACAAGGGATTGAATGGCCGACCGAGCATCGTGCCGCAAGGCAATGTTCTGGGCGGCGGCAGTTCCGTGAATGCGATGATCTATATTCGCGGGCATCGCAACGACTATGACAGCTGGGCACAGATGGGCTGCCAGGGCTGGTCTTATGACGATGTGCTTCCCGCATTCCGCTCGCTGGAAAACAACGAGCGGCTGAGCGGGGCGTTTCATGGCAGGGAAGGGGCGCTGCATGTTTCCGATCCCCGCCATCGGCATCCTTTGAGTGAAGCCTTTATCAAGGCTGCGACCGAGATCGGCCTTCCGCTTAATGATGATTTCAACGGCGCGGATCAGGCCGGGGTCGGCTTTTATCAAAGCACGACCTATGGAGGCCGCCGTTGGAGTTCAGCGCAGGCTTTTCTGCGTGAAGCGGAAATGCGACCGAACCTGACCGTGCTGACGGAACGCAAAGTCGCCCGCATTCTTTTTGAAGGGCTTAGGGCGACGGGCGTTGCACTGCTCGATGGCACGGTATTCAAGGCCTCCCGCGAGATCGCGCTGACAGTGGGTGCCATCGCAACTCCGAAGATTCTGCAATTGTCTGGGGTTGGTGATGGCGAACATCTTTCCTCGCTCAGCATCAGGGTCGTTGCCGATCTGCCCGGAGTCGGCAGTAATTATCAGGACCATCTCGAAGTCCCGGTGCAGGGTGAGACATATGAACCGATCTCGATCCTTGGCCATGACAAGGGTCTGCGGGCTGTCGGGCATATGCTGCGCTATCTGACTACCCATCGCGGGCTTCTGTCATCGAACGTCGTTGAATGCGGTGGATTTGTCGATACGGCCGGCACCGGACAGCCGGATGTCCAATTCCATGTCCTTCCGGTTCTGATCGGTTTTGTCGACCGCGATCTGGAACCCGGTCACGGTCTGAGCATCGGGCCATGCTATCTGCGTCCGCGTTCACGCGGCTGGATAAGGTTGAAGAGCGCCGATCCGAACGCGCAGACGGATTTCAATGCCAATTTGCTTTCCGATTCCGCAGATATTGAAACTCTGGTGCGTGGCGTGGAAATGGCGATCCGCATCCTTGAAGCGCCAGCCCTCGCCAGACTGGTCAAACGCCGGGTGTTGCCGAGGCCCGGTATCGAAAAAGATCCAACCGCCTTGCGCGATTATATCCGCCAATCCTGCAAGACCGTATTCCATCCTTCGGGAACCGCGCGCATGGGGCGATCCGATGATCGCATGGCCGTCGTCGGACCCGACCTGAAGGTGCACGGCATCGAGGGATTACGCATCTGCGACGCCTCTGTGATGCCGACACTTGTGTCGGGGAATACCAATGCGCCCACGATGATGATCGCGGCCAGAGCTGCCGCCTTCATGACAGGAAAGGCGATTTCCGGCTAAGTCGAAAGTTGATAGAGAAGGGAGCCGGTGCTCGTGACGGGAAAATATCCGGTATTACTTTTGCGTCCGCTCTTTCCGTCAGCGTGTCTTTCCCTCAGCGTGGCTTTCGCCCTTGCAACAGACAAGCGCAAGGGCGAAAGGCGAAGGTTTATCAATCCTACAAGACGGGCAGGGCGCATCCAATTTTATTGCATGGATTGAGCCACTTTCAGCGTATCCGTGAACTGCTCGAAACGCCGGATCTTGTTCTCCCGCACGCCCCAGACATGTACGACGCGGGATTTGAACGCCTTTCCGGTCTGCTTGCTCGTGGCGCTGTAATATCCAATGGCAACGGCATCGTCGCCGGCATCGAGCAGACGTTCGAGCGTGAAGGTGAAATCATCGAAGATCAGCTCAAGCGCCTGAAAGACATTTTTGAATATCTCCTGTGGACCGACATAGGTGCCAGCACAGGGAAAACCCTCCATCTCCGTCCAGCGGCAATCCGGAGCTATGTCGGCAAGCATGCCATCCATGTCATGGCGGTCGCTGGCATCGTAATGGGTCTTTATTATATCGAATGCCTTGCGCATGGTGTCCTCACACTGGTTATTGGTTATGTAGGAAACAGGTTATCAGCGTCTTTCAGATGAAGGCATGACCGGGTTGCTCTGGATAAGGCGCACAATTTCCATGCTGCGGCCCGTACCGTTGCGGTCGATCAGTAGACCTTCACATCGTCAAGCGGTCTGGCTGAATCCGCCTTTTTGAAATCATCGAGGAGCTTGCTGGTGGCATTGGCAAGCAGGGAGACGTCGTTGCCGATCGCAACAAAGGTCGCGCCGAGTTCGAGATAGCGCTTGGCCAGCGAAAGATCGCCCGTCAGGATACCCGCCGCCTTGCCGTGAGACTGGATTTTGGCGAGCGCTTTTTCGACTTCCGCCTGCACCTCTGGCACTCCGGGCTTGCCAAGATAACCCATGTCGGCTGCGAGATCGGCAGGGCCTATGAAGACACCATCCACGCCATCTGTCGATGCGATGGCGTCGAGCGCGGCTAGTCCGGCACGGCTTTCGACCTGCAGGAGCAGGCAGATTTCATCATTGGCCGTCGACAGGTAATCGGGAATACGATTGAAGGCAGATGCGCGGGCGAGGGCTGCGCCGACGCCCCGCACGCCATGCGGCGGATATCTGACGGCCTTGACCATGGTTTCGGCCATTTCCCTGCTTTCGACCATCGGTATGAGCAGGGTCTGGGCACCGATGTCAAGCATCTGCTTGATGATCCAGATCTCGCCTGTTGGCGGACGGATCACCCCATGGCTTGCCGTGCCCTTCATGGCCTGAAGTTGCGAGACGATAAGCGGCACATCGTTGGGTGCGTGCTCGGCATCAAGCAATAGCCAGTCATAGCCAGAATCCGCACAGATTTCCACCGTATAGGCATTGGCGAGCGCCTGCCAGAGGCCGATCTGCGCCTGCCCATTCTGCAAAGCCCGTTTAAACAAGTTTCCGGTGGCTGGCATGGTTCATTCACTCCTTCATCGCATTACAGGCCGGTTGTAAGCCCGCGTCCAGAACCGTCTTGAGCAGGTACTGACAAGGCATACTGATATCGATACGGTCGTCCAGATTGATCAAATAGTTGACGGCGAGATATGGCATTTGATCCACCCTGATATCCCTCCCGATCTATTTAATTTATTAACATGTTAAAAAATATATCGGTGCTGTCAAGCAACTGTTTTGAACTTGCATACCAACGCCGGATTTTCGTTGCCAGCCAGAAGAAACAGACAGCCGTTAATACCGATAGGCCGGGCTTGCCGCCGTGGTCCTCATTCTATTTAACGTGTGAATTATATTGACAAGAGCTCGTACCTAAGTCACCCTTAATATTTAAATAAAGGGTTCAAATAATGAGCCTGCACATGTCCAATTCGGCAAAAGTGAAGTGGATCGAAGCGGAAACGGGTTCTCT
>JAATGD010000096.1 GCA_015654965.1 Hyphomicrobiales bacterium | reverse complement strand
GAAATTATTGGCATTGCCGGTGTGGCAGGCAATGGGCAGGGCGAATTTTTTGAGGCCGTTTCCGGCGAGACATTGCAGGCAGAGGCTTCGACCATACGCATTCGCGGCAAGGATGCAGGCAGGCTTGGCATTGGCGCTCGGCGCATGATGGGGGCTGCTTTCGTGCCGGAAGAGCGGCTGGGCCATGCGGCGATGCCGTCCTTGCCTCTCAGCGACAATCTGTTCCTGTCGCGCCACCAGACAGATGCGAAAGTCTTTTTGCGCGGAGGCCGTTTCAAGCTCATCGCTGAAAAAGCGTTGAATGCCACGGTTGGCCGCATTTCCAGTCGCATGGATGTGCGCAAGAGTGGCGATAATCCCCTCGCTTCAGCTTTGTCCGGCGGTAATTTGCAGAAATTCATCATCGGGCGCGAGCTTGACCGCTCACCCTCGATCATGGTGGTCAACCAACCGACATGGGGCGTGGATGCGGGGGCTGCCGCCTATATCAGGCAGGCGCTTGTCGATCTGGCACGTTCCGGCTCTGCTGTTGTGGTGATTAGTCAGGATCTCGACGAACTGCTTGAAATCAGCGACCGTATCGCGGTCATGAACCATGGCGAACTTTCCGAAACAATCGCAATCGCAGATGTGACACTGGAAAAGATCGGCCTATTGATGGGCGGTATCGCCGGTGAAGAACGCGAAGGGGCTGCCTGATGCGGATTGAACTCGTCAAACGGCCGCAAGCCTCCAGATTGTTCAGCGCATTATCGCCTTTGCTTGCCCTGGCGCTGACTTTTCTTTTTGGCGGTCTTGCCTTCGCGCTCATGGGCAAGGCCCCGTTGCAGGCGCTTTATGTGTTTTTTGTCGAACCGCTGTTCGACATCTGGTCGTTGCATGAATTGTTGGTGAAGGCCGCTCCTCTTATCCTAATCGCCGTCGGCCTGTGCGCCTGTTTTCTGTCGAACAACTGGAATATCGGCGCTGAAGGCCAGTTCATCATGGGCGCTGTGGCGGGTTCCATCGTGCCTGTCTTGATGCCCGATCTTCAATCATGGGTCGTGCTGCCGCTCATGATGGTGATGGGAATGATCGGTGGTGCTGCCTATGCCTCTATCCCCGCATTGTTGAAGGTTCGCTTCAACACCAATGAAATCCTCACCAGCTTGATGCTGGTCTATGTGGCGCAGCTTTTTCTCGACTGGCTGGTGCGCGGACCATGGCGCAATCCCGAAGGCTATAATTTCCCTGAAACGCGCCAGTTCAACGATAGCGCCATCCTACCGGAAATCTGGAGCGCTTCGGGCCGTGCCCATTGGGGTTTTATCTTTGCGCTTATTGCTGCCGTTAGCGTCTGGTTTTTGCTTAAACACACGCTTAAAGGCTTTGAAATCAAAGTTTTGGGGCAAAGCCCGAGGGCAGGGCGCTTTGCCGGTTTCAGCGCGGGCAGGATGGTTTTCTTCGTCTTTGCGCTTTCCGGTGCCTTGGCCGGTCTTGCCGGCATTTCCGAAACCTCCGGCGCCATCGGGCAGCTTCGTCCCGTCATCTCTCCCGGCTATGGTTTTACGGCCATCATTGTCGCCTTTCTCGGTCGTCTCAATCCGCTTGGCGCGATTGCCGCGGGGCTGGTGCTGGCGCTTTCCTATCTGGGGGGCGAGGCGGCACAGGTTTCCATCGGCATATCGGAAAAATCGGCGCGAGTATTTCAGGGCATGATCCTGTTTTTCGTGCTCGCCTGCGATACGCTCATTCTCTACCGCGTCCGCTTTTTTGCGGGTCGCCAGACTGGAAAGGCCTGATTTCATGGATTTGACACAGGCTGTTCTTTTGACAATTGCAACCGCCGCAACCCCCCTGTTGATTGCGGCACTGGGCGAACTGGTTGTCGAGCGCTCCGGCGTACTCAATCTCGGCCTTGAAGGCATGATGCTGATGGGCGCAGTGTCGGGTTTCGCAGCGGCGCAATATACCGGCTCGGCTTGGTTGGGCCTGCTCGCTGCGATAGGCGTGGGGGCGGCTTTTTCCGCTGTCTTTGGCTTTCTCACGCTTACTCTCGTCACCAATCAGGTGGCGACAGGGCTGGCGCTTACTATTTTAGGGATCGGCGCATCGGCCATGCTGGGCGAAAGTTTCGTCGGCTTGCCCGGAGTGCGGTTGCAAGCCATCCATATCCCATATCTCACCGATATTCCGCTGATCGGCCGATTTTTGTTCGGTCAGGACCCGCTGTTTTATCTTTCCATCGCGCTTACAATCGGGGTGACATGGTTTTTATTTCGCACCCGTGCGGGCCTCACCTTGCGTGCGATTGGCGATAATCATGGCTCGGCGCATGCGCTGGGCGTTCATGTGGTGCGCACGCGCTATATGGCGGTGTTGTTCGGCGGGGCTTGTGCCGGTCTTGCAGGCGCGCAACTCTCGCTTGTCTATGTGCCGCAATGGGTGGAAAATATGACCGCAGGACGTGGCTGGATCGCGCTTGCTCTGGTGGTTTTTGCGTCATGGCGACCATGGCGCGTACTGATCGGCGCTTATCTGTTCGGGGCCGTAACCATCGGGCAGTTGCATGCGCAGGCGCTCGGTTTCGGCCTGCCGTCGCAATTGCTGTCGGCCTTACCTTATCTCGCGACGATTGCCGTGCTGGTCATTATCTCACGTAATCGTCGCCTGACAATGATGAATACACCGGCGTCGCTTGGAAAGCCCTTTGTGCCGGACAGA
The DNA here is from genome assembly GCA_015654965.1 of Hyphomicrobiales bacterium. Lineage (GTDB taxonomy): Bacteria > Pseudomonadota > Alphaproteobacteria > Rhizobiales > Rhizobiaceae > Brucella. The sequence continues at coordinate 6,579 of JAATGD010000096.1, read as the reverse complement.
TAAGGATCAATTGGCGCGGGGTTTTGGCATTCCCGCGCTTAACTTAAGGACTATAACAAGGAGTGCAGGGAACATGAAAAAGACATTGATGGCACTGGTCACGGCGACGAGCTTCATGCTCGGTGGTGCGGCCCATGCAGAAGACAAGCTCAAGGTCGGCTTTATCTATATCGGACCGCCCGGCGATTTCGGCTGGACCTACCAGCACGATCAGGCCCGTAAGGAAATGGCCGAGGCTCTGGGCGACAAGGTCGAAACCACATTTCTGGAAAACGTACCGGAAGGCGCGGATGCGGAACGCTCCATCGAACGCTTAGCGCGGGCTGGCAACAAGCTGATTTTTACGACTTCATTCGGTTACATGGACCCGACGATCAAGGTCGCCAAGAAATTCCCGGATGTGAAATTCGAGCACGCGACCGGCTATAAGACCGCGGACAATGTGTCCGCCTATAATGCGCGCTTCTATGAAGGACGTTATGTGCAGGGCGTGATTGCTGCCAAGCTCTCGACCAAGGGTGTGGCCGGTTATATCGCATCGGTTCCCGTGCCGGAAGTGGTGCAGGGCATCAATTCCTTCATGCTCGGTGCACAGTCGATCAATCCCGAATTCAAGGTCAAGGTGATCTGGGTCAATTCCTGGTTCGATCCGGGCAAGGAAGCTGATGCCGCCAAGGCGCTTGTCGATCAGGGCGTCGATATCCTGACCCAGCATACCGATTCAACCGCGCCCATTCAGGTCGCGCATGAACGCGGCATCAAGGCCTTCGGCCAGGCATCCGACATGATCAAATTCGGTCCTGAAACCCAGTTGACCGCCATCGTGGATAATTGGGGCCCTTATTATATAGAGCGCGCCAAGGCTGTTCTCGACGGTTCGTGGAAAAGCCATGAAATCTGGTGGGGTATGAAGGAAGGTCTCGTCCATATGGCACCTTATACCAATATGCCCGATGATGTGAAAAAACTGGCAGAGGAAACCGAAGCCAAGATCAAGTCGGGCGAACTCAAGCCGTTCACCGGACCCGTGAAGAAACAGGATGGTTCCGAGTGGCTCAAGGCTGGCGAACAGGCTGATGACAAGACGCTGCTCGGCATGAATTTCTATGTCGCAGGCGTTGATGACAAACTGCCGCAGTAAAGCTATATCAAACGGAAAAGGGGCGCTTTATGCGCCCCTTTTTTATTTATAAAACAGACTATTATATCTATCTATTATGATATTGATCTAATTGATGGACAATGCAGTCTTCACAATAAAAAACGGGGTCTTTGACCCCGGTTTTTTCAAAACGCAGAAGCGTCTTGATTATTCGGCTGCATCAGCAGGGGCCGCATTGAGCTGGCCATAACGCTCTTCACCAATCTTGCCAAGCAATTCAAGCTGGGTTTCGAGGAAGTCGATATGACCTTCTTCGTCGGCCAGCAACTCATCGAAAAGCTGCTTGGTCACATAATCGCCAAGCTGGTCGCAGATTTCACGCGACTTTTTATAGGAAGTCCGCGCGTCATATTCACCGGCGAGATCGGCTTCCAGAACTTCCTTGACGTCCTGGCCGATGCGCAGGGGGGCGAGGGTTTGCAGGTTCGGATGACCTTCGAGAAAGATGATACGGTCGATCAGCTTGTCTGCATGCTGCATTTCTTCGATGGATTCTTCACGTTCTTTCTTTGCAAGACGTGCAAAACCCCAATCGCTGAGCAGACGATAATGCAACCAATATTGGTTTACCGCACCAAGCTCGAGAAACAATGCCTCGTTAAGCCGCTCGATGACTTTTGGTTCGCCTTTCATTCCAAGAACTCCCGAATTTATCGCGTAGGGAACGAACACGATCCATGAACTGGACGACGTTTTCGTCCGTCTGATCGTGCCGAAGATGGTATTCTTCGGTCACTCTTATGATCGTTTCCACGACATTTGGGAAGCAGCCGCAGCAACGGCCACTCTTGGACATGACGTTGAAGACGGTTCCCGGCACGATCAGGCGCCAGCAATCTTCTTCGAGAAGTTCTACAACAATGGCTTCGATATCTTTGTCCGTGATAACATTGCAGCTGCAAACTAGCATGAGGGTAAGTCTCCCTCATTGTGGCTCATAGCCATATATGTATAGTTTTGCGCTATCAGGAAAGGTAATTCCTGAGTGTGATTAATTTCTACTTTTTGAATACTGTCGAGAGCGGACAATATCAATTTACAAGACACATAAGCGCAAGATGAACCGGACAATGGTTCCTCCAATTGCATGGGTTAAAGGCCCAGACATCAAAGGTTTACTTTGACGGTCGCTAAAACTCGTCAAATTAAGTCAGGTTATGACGGTTGACTCCGGCTTTTGTCAAACACTATGTTTTTTAAATGTTCTAAAAAACAACAACTTAGAATTATTCTAAAGATGAGTTAACTCCCCATCTTATCTACGATAATTTGCCGTTCTGCCTTCATCGGCCACGATAAAAACCCGTAACCGATGAACTCTGCGCCATTTCGCCGCATAAGGAAAAAATCGGTGCATTATGCGCCGATCAGACGCCTTCGATGGCATTAAAACCTTCAAATTGGGGCGGGCCAAGATAAAGCGGCTTGTTGTTTCCAGCATTGCGGTGCGCATCGCGGAACTGCTCGGACTTGGTCCAGAACACAAAATCGTCCTGACTGCGCCAGACCGTATGCGAGGCATAAAGCGTAAAACCTTCATCCTCGTTGGTCGCGCCGCGCAGAAGATGAAAACTTTCAAAGCCGGGCAGTTGTGCGAGGCTGGAATTGCGATTTTTCCACACGGTTTCAAAATCGGTTTCGGCTCCGATGCGAACCTTGAAGCGATTCATTGCGATAAACATGGCTAATCCTTTTGGCTGGACTGGCTTTTGGTTGGACTGGCTGATTTGCAGGGCGAGAGCATCTTATCTGATACATAAAGTCTTGACATAAAATTCCGGCGCGTGCGGTGGTAGGGCCGCACGCGCCGCATCACATCCTGTGTTGGAAGACCGAACCGCGGTCAGATTTGGCCGGTCTAAAGGATGCGATGATTCTTATAGGAAACACCAACCTCAGAACTGAAACTGCGTTGCGACAAGGAACGTCCGCCCCTGACCGGAGCCGGATGTGCTCATGAAAGGCGTGTAGCTCTTGTCAAAGAGGTTATTGACCTTGAGTGTCAGATCAATGCTGTCGGTGAATTTATAGTTAGCAAACACGTCCACCAGTCCGTAGCTTTCCTCGGATCTGGTGATGCCTGTATAATCGGCCACATCTCCGCGTGAAACATAGCTATAACGGCCACCGAGTGTCAGCTTGCGCTCGAGAAAGCGTGCTCCACCAGACAGTGAGAAAATATTATCGGGCATATACTGGCTCGCACCAAAGCCCGGCATGATCGCTGACAGGTCGGATTTGCTATATGTATAGCTCAAGCCACCGAAGGCAAAACCTGCATCGTACATGCCTTCCAGCTCGAAGCCGCGAACACGCGATTCACCCTCTACATTGACATACTGATATCCACGGTAAGTGGAACTGTACTGGGAGACGATATAGTTCTCCACATCCATGTCATAGTAGTTCGCTTTCAGGCGTAAGGCATCGCCCGCGATGAACAAGTCATCCTTGCGTATATTCGCACCGATTTCCCAGCCTTTTTGCTCTTCCGGCTCCAGATCGGGATTGGCTACGAAGCTGGCCCGCGTACTGCCGGGATGGGCGCCGCCGACCATTGTTTCCTGCAAGGTAGGCATGCGCATGCTCTGGGAATAGGTTACGTAGGGCTGTAGCCAGTTCGTAGGATTGAAAGCGAGAGTAATACGTGGGTCAAGCGCATCGCGTGACTTGTCAACGAGAGAAGTTCCGTCCGTTGCATCGCCCTGCATATTATAGAAATTATAGCGCAAACCAACGATCAGGTCGACGATATTGTAACTGAGGGTGGTCTCGGAAAAAAGCCCGCCTGTGCTGCTATGACCATTACTTGGATTAACGCCTGTATTGCTACCGCTTACCTTGTCACGGAAATATTCAACGCCATAGTTCCACTTGACGCCTACTTCACCGACATTGAAGCGTGACGTGTTGGAGATGTCGAAGCCTGCTCCCTCATCCTTGATCGTACGTCCGCTCGTGCTTGTCCAGGAACCACTCAGACTTTCATTATAGGTCATATCAAGGCGGCTGTAATAGGCGTTGATATGAAAGTCTATCAGGTCGTTATCGGATGGATTATAGCTGTAATTTGCCGTTAACGTCTTGTTCTTGATGTTCTGATCGTAGGAATTTGCGCCGAAATCATTGTTGTAAAAGACCCCGCCCAGAGCGAGCTTGTGATCTTCACCGAATCCGAACTCGGTTTTAAAAAGACCAGAGGTCAGTTCCTGCCCTGTATCGTCCTGTTCAATGCCGTCGCCGTCCTTGTAATTCTTTGAATCGCGTCTGCTGATCGCCGCAGCAACCCCAAACGAATTGACCCGCGCGCCGGCAGCCAGCATTTCAGAAAAACCGACGCCGTTGCTACCCCAGGATGCACGGCCGAGCACGCCATATTGCTGCCCCTGACGCACGATGTCATCCACGCCAAGCGTACGTAAATTGACGCTGCCTGCAAGGCCACCACCACCAAGACCAGTCACTGCACCGCGCGAAACATCAATATCAGCCAGAAGGTTGGAATCGACATAAGTAAATCCGGACGCTTCATGGCCGGTAAAACGAAAATTCTGCCGCACGCCGTCGATCATCGTGTTGACGCGACCTGAACCTTCAAAACCGCGAATATTGACGGCAACACCCGGCTGCGAGCCATTGATTCGGGTGAAAGTGCCGGGAATGTCACGAAGCACATCATCCAGCTTCACATCGCCCTGACGTTTTATCTTTTCCTTGGAAACGGTACTGACCGCTGATGGCGTGACATAGGGCGCATCGCTGCTATTCGCACCGGAATTCTGGATAGTGATCGTCTTGAGCGCGACGTTTTCATCGTCTGCGGACGTTTTTTGTTCCTGGGACATTGCCTGCTGCGACATTGCCACCAGAATAAGAGCAAGCCCGCTGCTTGCCAAGAATGAACCTTTATAGGCCCCATCAGTCGCCCGCATTACCAATTTCCTCTGCGCCATTGCACTCCCGTCGATTTTCAAGTGACAGGAAGTCCATAAAATACAATTATTTAGGGTGCTCTCCCGTAAGAGATGCCGTGCTGGCTGGCGAAGGTGAAATCTTCGTGGCTTGCATCGGAAAACCAAGATTTAAACTTGACTCGATTGTTCCAGTAATGCAGTGATTATTAAATATGACTAAATATGTCAATAAATCAATTCAAGCTTGAGCAGTCTGATTTCGATTTGTGAAAAGCGATGTGCAAATCCAGCGATAGGGCAGGAAGATGAACAGGCGTATACATATCGACATGCAAGTCCGTTCGCCCCGAGGACACGTTACAGAACGCTCTGTCAATCGTGTGGGTGGCGATCATATTTCTGAGCGTCTAGGTGAGAAAAGAGCGGATGCGCCCATGGCTCCACGTCTTTGCGCGACCTTGACGGAATCGCAACTGAAAACCTATGGCAGTCGCGAACTTTTCGACGGTTCCCGCGAAGTTGGTATAGAGCATGGCGGATCGCTCTATCGCCTCAAGATCACCCGCCAAGGCAAGCTCATTCTGAATAAGTAGGCAATCACATCCATGACCAATCAATCCAAGCCCTTCCCAGAACAGATTCTCCAGGCACGGGCGGATAATCCCAAAACGCGCGAGCGCGAGTTTGCGCAAAGCCTCAATATTTCCGAGGCTGATTTCATCGCAGCCCATTGTGGATTGGACGATAGCGCCGCAATCTCTGCCCGCCGCATTCACGCCAATGTGGAAAAGCTTCTCGAACGCGCCTCGTCGCTCGGTGAGGTTTTGGCGCTGACGCGCAATGAGAGCGTGGTTCATGAAAAGATAGGTCATTTTGAAAAGACGATCTGGGGACCACATGCCTCTCTTGTTCTGGGTAAAGAGATCGATCTGCGCATTTTTCCTCGGCAATGGATGCATGGATTTGCCGTTCGCAAGAACGAGAATGGCGATGTGCGCCGCAGTCTTCAGTTCTTTGACGCTTCAGGCGAGGCGGTGCATAAAATCCATTTGCGTCAGCCATCCGATATTGATGCCTATGAGGCGCTTGTTTCGGAATTGCTGCTCGACGACCAGTCTGCCGCCATTGAAACAAAGCCTCATGTCAAAGGCGAAAAGCCGGATGCGACACTGGTCGATATCGACGCGTTCCGTGAGCGTTGGAGTGCCCTGACCGATGTGCATCAATTCATCGGCCTTCTGAAAGATTTCGGTGTGGACCGGCATCAGGCCGTGCACCTTGCGGGGCAGGATTTTGCTTGGCGCGTTGATCTTTCATCGGTCGAGGCGATGATGAACCATGCCGTGCAGCAGCAATTGCCGATCATGTGCTTTGTGGGCAATCGCGGTTGTATCCAGATTCACACCGGACCCATTCATGAAATCAAGATGATGGGACCGTGGCTCAATGTTCTAGATCCGACATTCCACATGCATCTCCGTCTTGATCACATTGCCGATGTAT
>JAATGD010000249.1 GCA_015654965.1 Hyphomicrobiales bacterium | reverse complement strand
GCCATGCGACAGGCCCGGATAGGTCTTGAGCGTGCCATCTTTCAGCAGTTTGATCGCCTTGTGCGCGGAATCGGCGATCGGTACGACCTGATCATCCTCGCCATGCATCACAAGAACCGGCACCGTAATCGCCTTGAGGTCAGCGGTGAAATCCGTTTCTGAGAAAGCCTTGATGCAATCGTAATGCGCCTTGGCCCCACCCATCATGCCCTGACGCCACCAATTGTCGATCAGACCCTGACTGATCTTTGCACCGGGGCGGTTGAAGCCGTAAAATGGACCGGATGGAACGTCGATGAAGAACTGCGCCCGATTGGTTGCGAGTGCGGCGCGGAAACCGTCGAACACTTCGAGGGGGGTGCCTTCAGGATTGGCCGCGGATTGGACCATGATCGGCGGCACGGCTCCCAGCAACACCGCCTTGGCAACGCGACCTTTTTCGGCACGGGCCACATAGCGTGCCACTTCGCCACCGCCAGTGGAGTGGCCGATATGGATGGCATTCTTCAGGTCGAGTGCTTTTGCCAGTTCTGCGACATCGGCAGCATAGGTGTCCATCTCATTGCCATTGTCGGTCTGATCGGAACGGCCATGGCCACGCCGGTCATGGGCGATGACACGGTAGCCATGCGACAGGAAAAACAGCATCTGGTTGTCCCAGTCATCCGATGAAAGCGGCCAGCCGTGGTGAAAGACAACGGGCTGGGCGTTCTTCGGACCCCAGTCCTTGTAGAAGATATGGGTTCCGTCTCTGGTTGCAATCTTTGCCATGATAAAATCTCCTTTGTTGAGGTTTTCCGCGAATGATGGAAGCGGCAACGCCATTGCGGCCAGAGCGGCGCTGCCGGAAATGAGAACCTCGCGCCGGGTGGTGCGGAGGCGGGATGAATGAGGGGTGGACGTCATAGCTTGTCCTTTGCGGTCGTTTGTTCACCGTTTCGACATGGACAAGATAGGCATGAGGGGATAGGAAAGGGATTGGCGGAAATGACATTATAAGGGTTAAAACTGACAAATGGGGAAATCTATCAATGGCTGACCCGACTTTCCCGAAAACCGAAACCGTGGCCGAAATCGGTATTCTGGTCTATCCCGACTGCCAGCTTGCGGCGGTGCATGGGCTGACCGATCTTTTCCGCATCGCCAATGAATGGGCGGCGCGCTCCTCATCTCTCTTGGAAGGGCATTCCTTGGCACCTTTCATCCGCGTCTCGCACTGGCGCGCAGACGAGGAGGGTGGGCATATGGAATGTGTCTATGACAGCGCGCCGGGCGTGTCACACCATTTGACCTCGCGTCAGTTGACGCATGTGATCGCGCCGCCAAGCATCGTTATGCCGGAGAAGATGCGTGCAATGCCGGTTGCGGCAGGCTGGATGATTGCGCGCCATGCGCAAGGCAGCATGCTCTGCTCGGTCTGCGCGGGGGCTTTCGTACTGGCGGAAACCGGGTTGATCAATGGCCGTCGCGTGACGACCCACTGGGCCTTTGCAGGACAACTGGCGGCGCGTTTCCCAGACGTCGAACTGGCCGAGGAACAGATGGTCATTGACGACGGCGACATCATGACAGCGGGTGGCATTCTGGCATGGACGGATCTCGGGTTGACGCTGGTGGAACGGCTGATGGGGGCGAGTATCATGCTGGCCACGGCGCGTTTCCTGCTGATCGATCCGCCGCGCCGCTCGCAGCGGCCGTTCAGCCAGTTCGTGCCGCGTTTTGATCATGGCGACGCAGCGATCCTGCGTGTGCAGCAGCATCTCCATGCCCATATGGACGAGGCATCGACTGTGGCCGAACTCGCGGTCATGGCTGGCCTGACCGAGCGCACTTTCCTGCGCCGCTTTGCAAAGGCCACCCGGCTGCGTCCGGTCGAATATCTCCAGCAGATGCGCATCGCCAAAGCGCGGGAGGCGCTTGAACTGACCAACCATTCCATCGACCGCATTGCATGGTCGGTGGGCTATAATGACCCGGCGGCTTTCCGCAAGGTGTTCCAGAAACTGACGGGGATTTCGCCCAATCTTTATCGCCGGCGCTTCAATATCCACGCTTCGGATTGAAGCCTGCCTCAGTTGATTGCGGGTGCCTGGGTACTTTCGACTGTCGAGGATTTACACGGTGCGGTTATCAGCACAAGACAAAGCGTCACCAGAACCACGCCAAGCCAGCCTATGGCTGGCAGGCGCTCGCCGACAATAAGCACGGCAAGCAAAGCTGCAATGACAGGCTCGATTAGCGTGATCGTTGTCGCCAGACTGGCGGGAATGCGCGCCAGCCCGATGCCAAAGCAGATATAGCCGAAAAACATCGGCACGATGGCCATGTAGAGGCCGACGCCCGCATTGCTCCACGAGGTAAGAAAAGGTCCTCCGGTTGCAAATAAAACCGGCATCAGCAGTAGGCCACCAATGCCGAATGTTGCTCCCATCGCCACCGAGGAACGGATACCTTGCAGCATCAGACGCCGCGCTGTCCACGAATAGAGCGCATAGGTCAGCCCGCCAACAAGGCCAAGACCGATGCCGAGCAATGGCGCGTGGCCAGCTTGCGGATTGCCATGAACCGATCCTTGTGCAAATGCGATGAGGACCATACCGGCAAGGCCGATCAAAGCGCCGATGAGCCATTGCCTTGAAAGCTGCGAGCTGTCTAACCGATATTCGATCAAGGCGGACAAAAGCGGCGCGGAACCGATGGTGACGACCGTTCCGATTGTCACACCCGCCATGCGCATCGAGGCATAAAAGGCGAGCGGATAGATAGCCACGGCCATGCCGCCCAGGAGAAGATTACGCCAATGGGTTTTAAGATCGGGCAGGGCGCGCAGGATACCGCGTCCGGCAAGGAGTGCCTGCAACAGCCCGCCGACCCCCATGGCCGCAGCCCCGATGGCGGCAGCTCCGACATCGGGCGCAAATGTCGCTGCCGTGCCTGTGGTGCCCCAGACGATTGACGAGAAAAGAACGGCCACAATACCGATCATATATTGACGCGATGAATTGCTCACAATGTCTCCAGCATGCTGACGGTCATGGCGCGGGCTTCCTGTACACAATGACTGTTACCCTCAAGTCCGGCCCGGGTCATCGCGCCTTCCAAAAGAAAGGAGAGGTGCCGGGCCAGTGCTGCTGCCCGCTCCGGCGCATCGGGTAAAAGTGCACAAAGATGCGTTTCAAGAAGCGCCTCGACTTCTTGCTTATGCTGTTTGACTGCCATGCGTCCGACATCGCCATTCATGAGTTCGGCGGCAGCATTGAGCAGGCCGCAGCCGCGAAATCCGCGTTCATAGGCATCTTCAGCATGATCCTGATAGGCGTCGAAGACGGCAAGTATCCGTTCTTGTGGCGTATGGGCTTGTTGCAGATGCGCGTGGTAAAGACCAAGCCATTCGGCGTGACGGGCTTCGAGATATTGGTTCACCAGATCAGCCTTGGAGGCAAAATTATTATAGAGGCTTTTCTTGGCGACGCCTGCACGCCCCACAATGGCATCGATGCCGGTGCCACCGATACCGTTGTTGTAAAACAGGGTCGCTGCTGCCTTCAGCAGTTTTTCACGCGCTGTTTCTGGGGAAAGGTTCATGGATTTGCCTCGTAGTAGTTAGATCGTTCTACCTACTGCTTGTTCCCGGGTCAATCGCCAAATGAAGACAATGAAAACTGCGCTGAAATTTCCATGTCGGGAAGCGCAAAAAAGCCCCACTGGATGGGGCTTTGATTGATCAATGCGTCTTTGTCAGTCGATCAATGCACCAAAGCGGTCTATTTCTTCTTCGCTATTGGCAAAGCTTGTGACAAAGCGTGCAAAAATTTCACCTTCGGAAATACGATCAACTTCCGAGTGCGGCGGGTTCCAGTCATAAAACACCGCGCCTTCGCCGCGCAGGCGTTCATAGACCGACTGCTTCATGATGGCGAAGACCTCGTTTGCTTCCGGCTTCCATGCAAGACGCATCTGGCTCGATGCATGGATATGGCTTGCAAGGCGGCTGGCCAATGCATTGGAATGCCGCGCCAGTTCAAGCCAGAGACCATCTTCAAGATAGGCATCGAACTGCGCCGCAACAAAACGTGTCTTGGAGAAAAGCTGTGCCGCGCGCTTGCGGATGAAGGGCAGGTCGCGTGCATGCTCGGGGTTCATGAAGACCAGCGCTTCCGCACACCAGCAGCCATTCTTGGTGCCGCCAAAGGACACGATATCCACCCCCTGTTTCCATGTCATTTCTGCGGGCGTGATGCCGAGCGAAGCAAGCGCATTGGCAAAGCGTGCGCCATCCATATGCAGCGGAAGATTATGCTCGCGGCATATTTTGGAAATCGTCGCGATATGCTCCGGCTGATAGAGCGTGCCGACTTCGGTGGCTTGCGTGATGCTGACCGCCATGGGCTGTCCGGCATGGACAAAGGCCGGATTGAAGCGTTTGAGTTCACGCTTGAGAAGCTCGGGGTCGATACGCCCCATCTTGCCGTCGATCGGGTGCAGACGCGCGCCGCCGGTAAAATATTCCGGTGCACCGCATTCATCCTCGATCACATGGGCTTCGCGATGCACAAGCGACACACCACCCGGACGATTGACGCTTGCCAGCGCCAGCGAATTGGCGGCTGTTCCCGTGCCGACGAAGAAAACCGCGACTTCACGCTCGAACAATTCATTGAAACGTTGCTCGACGCGTTTGTCGATTTCGCTGGCGCCATAGGCGGCGGCAAATCCTGTCGCGTGACGGGAGAGGCTGTCTGCGATCTTGGGATGGGCTCCGGCCCAGTTGTCTGAGGCAAAATGCAACTTCGTCTCCAATCAGCACAAATCCAAAATATATATGGGAACTGATTGCAGCCTATAGTGCTTTTATAGGTAAAGCGTAAGGCCTTTCCTGCCGCGTCATGATGGGTTTGAAGACATCGTAACTCGGTCTTGCGGGAAAGTGCGCCTCTGGCAATCGTCGGAAAGAGAGTGAATACGCAATTAAAATAGGCAATCTGTCAGGGGTGCGACATTTTATTACTGTATCTGGCACCCAATAATGCAGTTTCGATCTTGTGGGGGAATTTGAATTCTGCCATAGCTAATTAGGACAGCAATGCTGACCAGTTACTACGTGCTGTCCAATCAACAAGCTGCGACCAATCATCCCGCTTGGGGTGAGAAGAGCAGAAAACGGATGACGAATTGACGGGAAAACCGCAATAACGGCATTCAGACTGAGACGGGGAGATGAAAGTCGCGCCTTTCGGTGGCGGGCTTTTTCTGTCTGTCCGGGCCTATATGAACAAGGCGCCTAAACATCATTCCCGCGATGGCCGAGGCCGTATCGCTCTGGAACGTCGTCCAACCGCCTTTTCTAAAGGCTCCCCATATATTCAACAATGACGGAATGGTTTGCATTCCGATTGATTACTGATCGCGCGCAAGCGCCTGCACGGAGGGAATGACGATGACGCATTTGACGCCATCTGTATCGCATGTGAAGTCTCACAACGGTCAGAACGAGAACGTCAACACTGC
>JAATGD010000363.1 GCA_015654965.1 Hyphomicrobiales bacterium | reverse complement strand
GATCTGATTCAGCCAGGGGCGATTATCCCCGCGTTGAAAGCCAGCTCCAAGAAGCAGCTCTTGCAGATTTTGTCTGAAAAGGCTGCCGAACTGACCGGTCTCCCTGAGCGTGAAGTTTTTGAAACAATTCTCCAGCGTGAACGCCTCGGTTCCACCGGGGTCGGCAGCGGCATTGCGATTCCGCATGGCAAGCTTGTGAATATCGACAAGATCGCCGGTATTTTTGCGCGTCTGGAAACCCCGGTCGATTTTGAAGCGCTGGACGATCAGCCTGTCGATCTTGTTTTCCTGCTTTTGGCCCCGGAAAACGCCGGTGCCGATCATCTCAAAGCACTCTCGCGTATAGCGCGCATGCTGCGGGACCCGGATGTGGTCGCCAAATTGCGCGGAACCCATGATGCGCAGGCGCTTTATTCATTCCTGACGACCCAGCCGGCGTCAAACGCCGCCTGATTGAATGGTTCGTGTTTATCATCAATGACAAGGCCGCAGTCTTATCGACTGCGGCCTTGTTGCATGATCATGTGAGCGGCCAGGTCAGTGCAGCAGTACCGTGCGCAATTCGTGCTCGTGTGCGCCTTGCAGCGCTGTGGCGCGAACATCGGAAAGCACGATCGGCTCGCCGCTGGCGCCGAAAAGCGCCCATAATTCAAGGCCCGGCTCAATCGGGGGAAGGGCGGGAAAGCTGCGGGCAAGGTCGTCAGAACGGATCTTGCGCACATAGGCAAGTTCACCTTCGCCCAGATGAGCGAATTCATTTTCGGTGAGAATCTGTCTGTTCATAGTCTTAGCCTCCATTGCTGCGGCACATCATTTGCGACCATGCCACGTCATAGCTTCGGTATTCCAGCATAGCCTCGTTGACTGAACGAAAGCTGAATATTTTTTCAGTCTTTCACAGCTATGTTGATTTTCTTGATCAGTCGTTCGGGTTCCGGGCGGTCGAGATCGACAGCGAGAAGACCGTTTTTCAGCTCGCACCCTACCACGCGCATACCGTCGGCCAGCACGAACACGCGCTGAAACTGGCGTGCGGCAATACCGCGATGCAGATATTCGCGTTCGGTATCGTCCGTCTGGCGGCCACGGATGACAAGCTGGTTGTCTTCCGTCATCACTTCGAGGTCGTCGCTTGAAAAACCGGCAACCGCAAGCGTGATGCGCAGACGTTCCGAACCCGCATCGCCGCGCAGGCGTTCAATATTATAGGGTGGGTAGCCATCGCCGGATTTTGCAATCCGTTCGAGAGTCTTTTCCATCGTGTCGAATCCGAGCAGCAAGGGGCTCGAAAACGGTGTCATTCGTGTCATTGCATCAGTCCTTGATGAGAAGCGACCGTTATGAAGAAGACCCGTAAGGCATCATTCTTCGATAACTGATATGGCTTGCGAAAAGCCCGACTTCAAGTGCCGAAGCAGCTGAGAATGATAAAACAGTGAAGGCTTACGGGTTAGCTGCCAATGTTGCGGGTGTGCACAGTTTCAGCGCCGCACTTGCGCAAGCGCCGCGCCAAAGGCATTGGCGAAGCTTTCGCGGTCGTCGGGATTGAGGAAACTGCCGATGACAACACCCTGATCCCTGCTTTCAACGCGCATGTCAGTAATGCCGATATCGGACTTGCGCGCCACGCGAAACCGCGTCCAGAATGGATTAAAACGATGCGCGGTCAGTTTCCCCGATGGCGCATATTGGCGAATATCGAGCGACGAGCGGGAGAGGGCAATTTCCTCGCGCACACGGGCTGCGCGATAATTGGCGCGAAAGGCCCAGTAGATCGCCAGAACATCGAGGCCGAAAAAGCCGAAGATCGGCCATGCGCCGATGGAGAGAAACAGAAATCCCACACCCATCCAGCACACGATGAGAGCCACCATCAGAATGGTAAAACCGTTCTTGCCCAGCGAACGATAGGGCGTCAGCATGGCCTTGAAGATCGGTGTCTCGAACCGCTCGGGCGAAGCGCCGTCTGGATGATGCATGAAAACCGGGCCTTTGCGCTCTCTGATAGGGGGATGCGTCAAGCTGCGACTTGTTTTTGAGCAATCAAGGTCAGTATAGAGACAGAATGCCAAAGACAGAAGTGAAATCCGCCATATCCATGCCTGCCGGTGAAGCCGCGCCCCGCCGCGCGCGGCGCGTGGCTGGCACGCTTTACACCGCGGATGAAATTACCGAGATTTTCCGGCGGTTTTCTGTCCAGCGCCCCGAACCCAAGGGCGAACTGGAGCATGTCAACGCCTTCACGCTTCTGGTAGCTGTCGTGCTTTCCGCGCAGGCAACGGATGCGGGCGTCAACAAGGCGACACGCGGGCTGTTTGCCCTCGCCGATACGCCGCAAAAAATGCTTGCCTTGGGCGAGGAGAAGGTGGGCGAGCATATCCGCACCATCGGGCTTTGGCGCAACAAGGCGAAAAACGTCATCCTGCTCTCGCAAGCTTTGATCCGCGATTATAATGGTGACGTTCCCGGAGATCGCGATAAGCTGGTAAAACTTCCGGGCGTGGGACGCAAGACCGCCAATGTCGTGCTCAATATGGCGTTCGGCCAGCCGACCATGGCGGTGGATACGCATATATTGCGCATTGGCAATCGCATCGGGCTTGCTCCCGGTAAAACGCCGGAACAGGTCGAAGCCATTCTGGTGCGGGTGATCCCGTCTGAGTTCATGCTTCACGCGCATCACTGGCTGATCCTGCACGGCCGCTATACCTGCAAGGCGCGCAAGCCCGAATGCGAAAAATGCGTGATTGCCGATATCTGCAAATATCCGGCCAAGACCTGCGATGTGCCTGCGGCGCTGCTGCCTTTGCCGCCGCAGATGTGACTGTGTCCAGCTATCACTTTTGTGAGCGCTTTACCGGTTTGCGCTGAAGATGGCAGACTTTTACGCGCCCGCCATTCTTGCCGCGCTTCCATGTACAACCCTCATTTTTCGGCTTGCCTTCATAGATATAAATCCGTCCGCGGCGTTTTTCATTAAATGTCTGGTTGGAAAAATCATGCCCCCCGACGCGCACATTCTTGCCAAAGCGCACTTCCGCGAAAGCTGATGCCGATGAAAGCACAAGCGATAAGCAGAACAGGATTGTGGTTATAAATTTCATTTCAGGTAGCCTTGTGTCATGGAGAGCTTGTTTGCCTCGCGCTGCGATATGGCCTTGTGCAGATGCACCATCATGGTGGCGGCAAAAAGCGGCGTGAGCAGATTGAGGAGCGGGATCGCCATGAAGCCCGCAATCAGAAGGCCTGCGAGAAACACCGTGACGCCATAGTCCGAGCGTAGTGCCTTGGCGTCAGGCTCCGAACGATAGCGCATGGCGGCAAATTCAAAAAATTCACGGCTGAGTAAATAGGCGTTGATGACGAAAAAGGCGATGAGATTAATGCCCGGCACAAACAGCAGGATGAGCGCTACAATATTGCCGAGAATGACGACGCCCAGGAATTTGAGCGATACGATGACGGAGCGGCCAATCGCTAGCGGCGTACCGGAAGGTTGCGCGGGATAATCCTCGCGCTCGACGATTTCCGCGACATCGTCGAGAAAAAGACCGGCAACGAGCGCTGTCACAGGTGCCACCATCAGCGCCAGAACGAGCGCCAGCCCAAGCCCCGCCACAATGGCCGAGACAATGCCGAGCCAGCCAGCCCATGCGGGCATTCCAGGTAGCAATTGCTCCATCCATGGCCAGGCATAGCTCAAGAAAATTTGACGGATGGATATCCACAAGCCCGCGAGAAGCAGCAGCGTCAGCCCCAGAGTTTTCCAGAAGACAGCGCGAAATTCCGGTGTGAACAGGCGTTTGAACGCTTTCACGGCAGCATCTACGATCATGTTTGCCCCTGTTTCTGGCGTTGCATGATCCGCAAAATAGGCATCCATCCATCACGAAGCAAGCAGCCATCCTGAGAGTTGGCACCTTGGCAGACTAGCCAAATCGACTGCAAACGGCTAAACCCGCACGCACAAGCCATAGGTGATTGTCGCCAGACAACCGTCCCGTGATCGACCGCGAAGGGGAAGATCGGGGATTTTCATAAAGGGGAGCCGTTCGCGTTCATGGCCACATTCGACGTTCTTTGCATCGGCAATGCCATTGTCGATATTCTCTCGCGCACCGATGATGCATTTCTTCAAACCAACGGTATCGTCAATGGCGCGATGAACCTGATCGATGCCGACCGTGCCGAATTGCTCTATGGCCGCATCAAGGGCACCGTGACGGAAATGTCGGGCGGCAGCGCAAGCAATACGGCGGCTGGCATTGCAAGCCTCGGCGGGCGTGCCGCCTATTTCGGAAAAGTGGCGACGGACGGTCTGGGCCGTGTCTTTGCCCATGATATCCGTGCACAGGGCGTGGCTTTCGACACGCGTCCCTTGGAACAGGGCGCAACACCGACCGCGCGTTGCATGATTTTCGTTACCCCCGATGGCGAGCGTTCGATGAATACGTTTCTGGGTGCCAGTGTCGAACTGGGACCGGAAGATATCGAAGCCTCCAAGGTTGCGGATGCGCAGGTGATCTATTTCGAGGGCTATCTGTGGGATCCGCCACGCGCCAAGGAAGCCATCGTCATGGCGTCAAAGATCGCGCATGAGGCGGGACGCAAGGTGGCGATGACCCTGTCCGATCCCTTCTGTGTAGACCGTTATCGTGACGAGTTTCTCGACCTTATGCGCAAGGGTACGGTCGATATAGTCTTTGCCAATGAGGATGAGGCCAAGTCGCTTTACAAGACCGCATCCTTTGAGACGGCCCTTGCCGCGATGCGTATGGATTGCCCGCTTTCGATCGTCACCCGCTCGGAAAAGGGTGCTGTGGTCGTAACTCCCAATGAAACGGTTGAGGTCGCGGCCATCGCAATCGATGATCTGGTCGATACCACCGGCGCAGGCGATCTTTTTGCCGCCGGTTTCCTCTATGGTTATACACAAGGCCGCTCTTTGCAAGAAAGCGCACAGCTTGGCGCGCTTTCTGCTGGCATCATCATCCAGCAGATGGGACCGCGCCCGCAGGCAAGCCTCAAGGACGCCGCAGCCCAAGCCGGATTGATCTGATCAATCCTTGTCGCGCAAAATCTGGTCGCGCTTGAGTTCCGCCTCGGTGCGGCCGGGCCTGCTTTTATAGACGGGCAGGTTCCATCCGAAGAAAAGCGCGCCGCCACGGATGATGAAGGCGATGGCGGCTGCGATCATGGCGCTGAAAATCGGATCGATCATGCCCGAGCCGTCCATCACGACATAGGCGCAGGCCCCTGCAAGGGCTGCGGAGACATAGATTTCACGCCGCATGAGGACGGATGGTTCGCCCGCCACCATGTCGCGTAAAATGCCGCCGAGCGTTGCCGTGAAAATGCCGGTCACAATGGCGACCCACGGGCTGAAACCGAGCGCAAGTCCCTTGGCGGCCCCCATGACTGTGTAGGCGGACATGCCGATGGCATCGCACCACAACAGCAGACGATAACGCGATTCGACCCTGTGGGCGGTGAAATAGACAAGGACTGCCGCCGATGTCGCGGCGAGAAGGTAGATCGGCTCTTTCACCCAGAACACCGGCACATCGCCCAAAATGAGATCGCGCATGGTACCGCCGCCGATGCCGGTGACATTGGCAAGGAAGATGAAGCCGATAATATCGAGCTGGCGGCGCGAGGCGGCCAGCGCGCCGGTGGCTGCGAAAATGAAGACGCCAGCAAAATTGGCAAATTCAGAAATATTCACACTTCACCTGTCGTAGAAAAAGCGGTGGATGGCCCCACCGCTTGAAAAATCATATAGGAAATATTGGAAAGATCAGTTCTGATCTTCACTTTGTTCGGTGGCGGCAACTTTCGGGCCGCCTTTGGAAACGCCGACCATGGCCGGACGCAGAACGCGGTCGGCAATGGCGTAACACGCCTGCACGACCTGCACCACGGTATTGTTGGGAAGCTCCGGGTTCGGGACCTCGAACATCGCCTGATGGAAATTCGGGTCGAATTTTTCGCCTTCCGGTTCAAGCTTTTTAACGCCGTGGCGTTCGAGCGCCTGCAACAGGGTGCGTTCGGTGATTTCCACGCCGTCAGCCAGATTTTTGAGGTTGGCGTCGGTTTCGCCCGCATCCGCCGGAATGGCGTCGAGCGCGCGGCGCAGATTGTCCGACACCGACAGCATGTCGCGCGCGAAATTGGTCACCGCATAGGTGCGGGCATCCTGCACGTCGCGCTGGGTGCGCTTGCGCAGGTTTTCCATTTCGGCGGCCACGCGCAAAAGCTGGTCTTTCAGCTCACGATTATCCGCTTCCAGCGCGATCAGCCGGTTTGCAGTCTCATCGACTTCCGCTTCACTTTCGTCTTGCGCGACTTCCGCGCGAGCTTCCGCCTTGCGTGCTTTCAGAAAATCGTCGGCAGCGCGGCTCAGCGCCTCGCGATCTTTCGGATTGTTGATGTCGCGTTGCTCAAGATCGGGGTTTTGAGGCTTGTTCTTGTCGTCGGTCATAATTCTCTTCCGTCTTGAAATGGGCATTTTCCGTAACAGCCCTTAGAGGCTTGTATCGAAAAATGCAAAAATCGCTCATTCTGGCGTCTTGGCCGGATATTGAGTTTCGCACCTTGAAAATCAAGGCTTAATTTCGGCGGCCCCGTCAAGTCTGACATTTGACGCTGTTAGTTGTGTCTTCTAGGTTGATTTGGCTAAGCCAAGTCCGGTAAGCAAGCTGCTTATGGATTTTTAAAGCTGCTTGGCTTTTGTAATTGCTGTTTCATGGCCAAAGATCAGAACGATTTGATCGCATGTCTCGTTCAGAGCTAGCCGTGGCCTGGGAGGACGTTTAGATTAATTCCATATCATTAGTTTTATTTTAAGTGATAATAACAAATATATATTAATATAATAGCGGATTCATTGATTATAAGGGAATTTATTATGCTTTACTGTAAAGCAGATCGTGGTTATAGTGCGCTTAATTTTATTAGTAATATTTCTACACTGCCTGATGAATCAAATTTTTCTTCTGCAATATCCGCGCCAAACATTGTTTATAGTGGAGTTAATATTGCGGAAGGAGAAGTAATTATCGAAGATAAATATTTCTTTTTGCAGCGCGACAAAAAGGAATCAGCCACCATTAAGGGTATGATAACCTGTGCTGGTCTAATTGCTTATAGAGGGCAGTCACAAATTTTCGTTTACCATGCTCCTTCAGGTATGATCTCGGCAAAAATAATTTCCTTACTGAAGAAGCTCTATCGAACCGGAGCCGGGCCAGCGTATGCAGTCTATGCTATACCTGAAGAGCGACATATATGTAGCTATGAAGACAACATTAACAAAGTTGCAAACTGTGGTTTTTCTGTCTGCATTGTATCTAAAAAAAGTAGTATCACGAATGTTTCTGTAAATGGCGCTCTTGATTTATATTTCATCTGAAAGTCAATGATAAAAGTCGCAAAAAACTTGGAATCTTAGCTAATTTCATTTCCAAAGACGGGAACAATTTACGAAGAAAAATCAGTGATTTGGGACTTATTTGCGATCCGGCTCCATTGTAGTAAAGACGTGCTTTAACGCAAGAGCCGTGAGACGATCTGGGCGGTATAATCCACCATCGGCACGATACGCGCATAGTTGAGCCGTGTCGGGCCGATCACCCCGAGCGCGCCGATGACCCGCTGTTCGCTGTCGCGATAGGGGGCGACAACGAGTGAGGAGCCGGACAGCGAAAACAGCTTGTTTTCGGAGCCGATGAAAATGCGCACGCCGGACCCCGTTTCGGCAAGATCGAGCAGTTGCACCATGCCGTCCTTGGTTTCCAGATCGTCGAAAAGATGGCGCAGGCGTTCGATATCTTCCTGCGCATGGATGTTTTCCAGAAGATTGGCGCGTCCGCGCACGATGAGCCGCGCCGGCTGGTCGGAGCCCGCGCCGCCCCACACCGCAAGCCCCTGTTCAACAAGCGCCTGCGAGAGTTCGTCGAGTTCGCGCCTTGTTTCCTCCATTAGCGTTTTGAGCTGAGTTCGCGCTTCCGAAAGCGTCTGCCCGTGAATATGGGCATTGAGGAAATTGGAGGCTTCGATCAGTTGCGAGGCGGTTACGCCGATGGGCAGCTCGATGACGCGGTTTTCCACATCGCCATTCTGCATGACCAGCACCGCAAGCGCCCGCGTCGGCTCAAGGCGCACGAATTCGATGTGTTTGAGCGCGCCTTCCGCCTTGGTCGCCAGCACCAGCCCCGCGCCGCGCGACAGGCCCGAGAGAACCTGGCTTGCCTCGGTCAGCAAGCTTTCCACCGAATTGCCGTTGCCTGCGGCGCGCACCTGCGCATCGATCGACGAGCGCTCACTGGGCGGCAGGTCGCCCACTTCGAGGAATGCATCGACAAAGAAGCGCAAACCGATCTGGGTCGGCAGCCGTCCCGCCGAAATATGCGGGGCATAGATGAGCCCGAGATGTTCCAGATCGCTCATCACATTGCGGATGGTGGCGGGCGACAGCGCCTGCGGCAGCAGCCGCGACAGGTTGCGCGAGCCGACCGGATCGCCATCGCCAAGATAGCTTTCGACGATCAGCCGGAAAATTTCGCGCGAGCGCTGGTCGAGCGAATTCATGAGCTGATGTTCTGGCGTTTTCATCATGACGTCTTGTCTGAACCTTCTGAACGAGGGTCTGAATATAAGCCTGCCATGAGGATCGTCAAAGGCTTTGCGCCTTAAGGAGGCTTTTCCACGGTATGAATGATGACAGCTATACGGGAAAAACCTTTCTATTTGCGGCTTAACAGCCTAGAAAGCCGCAACGAAATCTGAATTGAGGAATGATCGATGCGTCCATCCAAACGCGCCGCCGATGAAATGCGCGCCGTCTCTTTCGAGCGTGGCATCTCCAAACATGCGGAAGGCTCCTGCCTTGTGAAGTTCGGCGACACCCATGTTCTGTGCACGGCAAGCCTTGAAGAAAAGGTTCCGGGCTGGATGCGCAATTCCGGCAAGGGCTGGGTGACGGCGGAATATGGCATGTTGCCACGCTCCACCGGCGATCGCATGCGCCGCGAGGCGGCAACCGGCAAGCAGGGCGGACGCACGCAGGAAATCCAGCGCCTGATCGGTCGCTCCTTACGCGCCGTGGTTGATATGCAGGCGCTGGGCGAGTTCCAGATCACGGTCGATTGCGACGTCATTCAGGCCGATGGCGGCACGCGCACGGCGGCGATCACAGGCGGATGGGTGGCATTGCATGATTGCCTGCGCTGGATTGAGACGCGCCAGATGGTGCGGGTCGAAAAAGTGCTCAAAGATCATGTCGCGGCCATTTCCTGCGGTATTTATGAAGGCACGCCGGTGCTCGATCTTGATTACGCGGAAGATTCAGCGGCTGAAACCGACAGCAATTTCGTCATGACCGGCACGGGCGGTATTGTCGAAATTCAGGGAACGGCAGAAGGCGCGCCTTTTTCGGAAGAAGAGTTTTCCAATCTGCTGGGATTGGCGCGTGGCGGGATCAACCGTCTCGTATCCTTGCAGAAGATGGCGGTCGCCTGAGTTTGGCGTTGTTGACGGTGATGAGATGAGAGAACTTGAAAAAGGCAAGCTGATCGTTGCTTCGCATAATGCAGGCAAATTGCGCGAGTTTGACGGGCTGATCGGCCCGTTCGGCTTCGAGGTCAGTTCGGTTGCAGCCTTGGGCCTGCCGGAACCGGAAGAAACCGGCACGACGTTCGAGGCAAACGCCTATATCAAGGCGTTGGCAGCAAGCCAGGCCACCGGCCTGCCGTCGCTATCGGACGATTCGGGATTGGCGGTCGATGCGCTCCATGGCGAGCCGGGTGTCTATACTGCCAACTGGGCGGAAACCGAAGACGGCAGCCGCGATTTCGCCATGGCGATGCGCAAGGTCGAAGATCTGTTGCAGGCAAAAGGCGCGACCACGCCCGCTCAACGTAAAGCGCGTTTCGTATCGGTCATCTGCCTTGCATGGCCGGATGGCGAAGCGGAATATTTTCGTGGCGAGGTGGAAGGCATATTGGTCTGGCCGCCGCGTGGCGATATCGGCTTTGGCTATGATCCGGTGTTTCAGCCCGATGGTCATGCAAAAACCTTTGGCGAGATGACAGCTGACGAAAAACACGGCTGGAAGCCGGGCGATGCATCGGCACTGTCGCATCGGGCGCGTGCATTCAAACTCTTTGCCGAGAAAAAGCTCGGCGTCGTGGCGAGTGCCGCGCAATGAACCATCACTTTTCGCCGTCCCGTAATATGGCCGATAGTTTACCCATTGCACGTGTGGACGGCGAAAATGCGTTTGGCGTTTATGTGCATTGGCCGTTTTGCCTCGCCAAATGTCCCTATTGTGATTTCAACAGCCATGTCCGTCATCAGCCGGTCGATCAGCCGCGCTTTTCGCAAGCTTTTGCCCGCGAAATGGACACGCTGCGCGCCCGCACCGGACCACGCACCGTCACCAGCATTTTTCTGGGCGGCGGAACACCGTCGCTGATGCAGCCCGCAACGGTCGGCCATCTTCTCGATGGCATCGCTGCACGCTGGTCGGTCGCTCCCGATATCGAGGTGACGCTGGAAGCCAACCCGACAAGTGTCGAAGCCGACCGTTTTCGCGGCTATCGGGCTGCGGGCGTCAATCGCGTTTCGCTGGGCATTCAGGCCTTGAACGATCCCGATCTGCGTCGTCTGGGGCGCATGCATTCGGTCGAGGAAGCCAAAGCCGCAATCCGGCTGGCGCGTGAGATTTTCCCGCGCCTGTCGTTCGATCTCATCTATGCGCGGCCCAACCAGACCCTTGAAGCATGGCGCTAAGAGTTGAAGGAAGCGATCGGTCTTGCCGCCGATCACCTGTCGCTCTACCAGTTGACGATCGAGGAAGGCACGCAGTTCTATAATCTGTGGAAGGCGGGCAAATTGACGACGCCCGAGCCGGACCATGCCGCCGCCCTTTATGAGGAAACGCAAAGGGTGACGGCGGAGCACGGTCTTCCGGCCTATGAGATTTCCAATCATGCCGTGCCGGGGTGTGAATCGCAGCACAATCTGGTTTACTGGCGTTATGGCCAATATGTCGGCATCGGTCCGGGCGCGCATGGCCGTTTTGTCGAAAGCGACACGCGCACGGTGACCATTACCGAAAAGCATCCCGAGACATGGCTCGAAAAGGTCGAGGACCACGGCCACGGCATTGTCGAGGAAGAATATCTCGAAGGTGACCAGCAGGGCGACGAGTTTCTCATGATGGGGCTTCGTCTGCGCGAAGGCATCGATCTGGACCGTTACCGGCGTCTCACCGGCCATGATATTGACCGGGTGCGCCTAGCGCGGCTGGTTGCATCCGGCATGGTTGAGTTGATGGATGGTAATTTTATCCGGGCAACGCCCGATGGCGCTCTGGTGCTCGATGCGCTGGTGGCCGATCTCGCGGCCTAGGAGCAGTATAAATGGAAATCAGCGACGAGACGAAACGGGACTATGTGGTGGGTGGTACCACCATGCAGGCACGCCCGATTGAGGCGGCGCTTTATATCGTCTCGACCCCCATCGGCAATCTGGGCGACATGACCTTACGTGGTCTGGAAACCTTGGCGAGCGCCGATATCGTGGCTTGCGAAGACACCCGCGTCACCCGCGTTCTGCTGGACCGTTATGGCATTGTGCGCCGTCCGGTGAGCTATCATGAGCATAATGCCAATGAGGCAGGGCCAAAGCTGATTGCCGCTTTGCAAGCGGGCAAAAGTGTTGCGCTGGTGTCCGATGCCGGAACGCCGCTCGTTTCCGATCCCGGTTTTCGGCTGGTTGGCGAAGCGCGTGAGGCGGGCATAAAAGTTGTGCCGGTGCCGGGAGCCTCCGCTATTCTCGCAGCCTTGGCCGCTTCGGGCCTGCCGACAGACAGTTTTATGTTCTGCGGCTTCCTGCCGGTCAAGCATGGCCAGAAACAGTCGAAACTCGAAAGCCTGAAAAATATCGACGCGACGCTGGTGTTTTACGAATCGCCCAATCGCACGGCGGCGACGCTTGCCGATATGGTCGAAGTCTTCGGGCCTGATCGGGAAGCCGCCCTTTGCCGCGAATTGACCAAGGCCTATGAAACCATCGTCACGACCACGCTTGGTGAGTTGTCACGCCAATATGACGGTGAAGACCGTATTCGTGGCGAGGTCGTGCTCCTCGTCGGCCCGCCATCAGGTGAAGCGGGGCCGCAAAGCGAGGAAGATATCGACAGGCTCCTCTTGTCGCTTGCCGCTGAACTGCCGCCATCGAAAGCTGCGGGCGAGGCGGCGCGCATGACCGGCGGGCAGAAATCCGTGCTCTATCAACGCTTGATGCAGTTGAAGGCGCAAGGCTGATGGAAAAATTCCGCGAGAAAAAGCAGAAGGCTTTCTTTCGCGGATTAAGCGCTGAACGTCTGGCTGCGCTCGCGCTGATGCTCAAGGGCTTTCGCATCGTGGCGCGGCGTTATCGCACGAAGCTTGGCGAGATTGACCTGATTGCGCGGCGCGGCAATCTGGTTCTGATTGTCGAAGTGAAAGCGCGCCAAAACCTTGAAGCCGCCCATCTTGCGGTGACGCCCAAAACCATGCGCCGCATCGAGGCGGCGGCGGATTTATGGCTGCAACGCCAGCCTGACCATGCGCGGCTTTGCCTGCGTTTCGATCTGGTGGCCGTGCTCCCGCGCCGCTGGCCAAAACATGTTCCGGCGTTTTTCACCTCCCGCCATTATAGCTAAGCCGATGTAAATCCTACAAAAATTGTGAGATATATTTAAG
>JAATGD010000282.1 GCA_015654965.1 Hyphomicrobiales bacterium | reverse complement strand
TATCGTAGCCCGAATGGCGTAGCAGAAAATCCTCGATGCCACGGATGATATGCAGCGCCATGGAGGAATCCGAACGTACATGGCCGGTGCCGCCGCAATGCGGACAGACCTGCATGGTGCTTTCGAGAACCGATGCGCGAATGCGCTGACGCGACATTTCCAGAAGGCCGAAATGCGAGATGCGGCCAACCTGGATGCGCGCGCGGTCATCCTTGAGGCAGTCCTTCATCTTCTTGTCAACAGCGCGTTTGTTTCGCTTTTCTTCCATGTCGAGGAAGTCGACGACGATCAGGCCCGCAAGGTCACGCAGGCGCAATTGCCTCGCCACTTCTTCGGCTGCTTCCAGATTGGTCTGGAGTGCCGTATCCTCGATGGAATGCTCGCGTGTCGAACGGCCCGAGTTGACGTCGATCGCCACCAGCGCTTCGGTCTGGTTGATGATCAGATAGCCGCCCGATTTGAGCGTCACTTGCGGCAAAAGCATGCGGTCGAGCTGGGCCTCGACACCATTGCGCGTAAAAATCGGCACCTGTTCGCGATAGGGCTGCACGACCTTGGCATGGCTCGGCATGAGCATGCGCATAAAATCCTTGGCCTCACGATAACCGTTTTCGCCGGCAACCAGAATTTCCGCAATGTCCTTGTTATAGAGATCGCGGATCGAGCGCTTGATCAGGCTGCCTTCCTCATAGACGAGGGTGGGGGCGGTCGATTGCAGCGTCAGCGTGCGCACGTTCTCCCAAAGCCGCATCAGATATTCATAGTCGCGCCGGACTTCCGCCTTGGTGCGGTTGGCGCCAGCCGTGCGCAGGATCACGCCCATGCCCTGCGGCACTTCGAGTTCCTTGACGATTTCCTTGAGCCGCTTGCGATCCTGCGGATTGATGATCTTGCGTGAAATGCCGCCGCCGCGAGCCGTATTGGGCATCAGGACCGAATAACGACCAGCCAGCGACAGGTAGGTGGTGAGGGCCGCGCCCTTGTTGCCGCGCTCTTCCTTGACCACCTGCACCAGAAGAATCTGGCGGCGCTTGATCACTTCCTGAATATTGTACTGGCGACGGTTGGTGCGCGAATGCGAGGGGAGTTCTTCCAGCGCATCTTCGGATCCGACCGATTCGACCATATCTTCTTCATTTTCGATATCGTCATCATCGCCATTGGATAAGGTATCGGACAGAGCTTCCGAAATGACATCGCCCTTGTTGATGAGCGTGCTTGCCGGTGTTCCCGCAACGTAATTTTCAAAGGCCGGGCCGACAGGTTCCGCTGCAGGTACATTGCTGGCCGAAGCACGAGCCTCCCCATCGCCATTGCGACCGCCACGGCGGCGACGTCCGCGCGAACGGTCATTACGGGCTTCGTTGCGACCATTCTGGCGCGGTTCATCTTCATCGTCTTCGGCACGCGCAGCCTTGGCTTCCGCTTCAAGCAGCGCGAGACGGTCGGCGACCGGAATCTGGTAATAATCGGGATGGATTTCGGAGAAGGCGAGAAAACCGTGACGGTTGCCGCCATATTCAACGAATGCAGCCTGAAGCGATGGTTCGACGCGCGTGACGCGCGCGAGGTAGATATTGCCTTTCAGCTGTTTCTTATGTTCCGACTCGAAGTCGAATTCTTCAATCTTGTTACCGCGTGTGACGATGACGCGGGTTTCCTCCGGGTGGGAGGCGTCGATAAGCATTTTGTTGGACATTATTGTCTTTCCTACCGGCGCAAAGACACGAAACACCTGCGCCGGACGAAGCCTCGAAGGCTTGCAAGCTGACTGTGCCGTATCTGCCGGATGGTTCTGGGTTCGCCGGAATAAAAGCCGCTACCTTCACGCGCGACGGCCTTACGGCGATCACGGTCTTCAGGCTTGCAATGGTCAGTCTTTCTAGACCCATAGCTGTTCCGAGCGAACGACCTCAATATATGACCCGGAAGCCGGGCCGACCTCTTTGCTCTTTGCGAGCATTAGAACACCACGCGTCCATGATGGGCGTACAGGGCATTCTAAATTCTCAATCGCGCATCCAAATTACCTTATGCCGATCAGGCTTTAAGGCCGATGCTGCGGTGATAACGC
>JAATGD010000357.1 GCA_015654965.1 Hyphomicrobiales bacterium | reverse complement strand
GCCGGGCATGCGTAAGCGCAAATGGGGCCGCATCATCACCTCGACCTCGTCTGGTGTGGTGGCGCCAATCGCCAATCTCGGCATTTCCAATTCGTTGCGGCTGGCGCTGGTCGGTTGGTCCAAGACGCTGGCACGAGAGATCGGCCGTGACGGCATTACCGCCAATATCGTCCTGCCGGGTCGCATCGCCACCGGCCGCATCGTCTTTCTTGACGAGCAGAGGGCCAAACGCGAAAACCGTCCGGTGGCCGATGTCACGACCGAGAGCACCGCATCGATCCCCGTCGGTCGCTATGGCGATCCGAAGGAATATGGCGATACTGTCACCTTCCTCGCCAGCCCTCGTGCGTCCTACATCACCGGCTCCGTCATCCGTGTCGATGGCGGCCTGATCAACAGCATTTGAACGGAAATATACCCATGTCCCTCGATCCCATAATCGTCGAGACGCTGAAGGGTGTCTCAACTGCCACGCTGACGACGGTGCTCCTGAAGAAGGGGTTGCGCAATGTCTGGATGCGCGGCACGAGACCGATCAAGCCTAATCAGGGCCGCGTCGTCGGCAAGGCCTTCACACTGCGCTTTGTGCCGGCTCGCGAAGATCTTGCCACACCCGCAAGCTGGGCCTCGCCGATCTCCACTCGTGCTGCAATCGAGGCGATGCCGGAAGGCTGTGTCGCAGTTGCCGATGCAATGGGCATCACCGATGCTGGCATCTTCGGCGATATCCTTTGCGCCCGCATGGCCAAGCGCGGGGTTGCCGCTCTCGTCACTGATGGTGTGATGCGCGATGCCGAGGGTGTTCTGGCCAGTGGCATGAATGTCTGGTGTGACGGCATTGCCGCTCCGCCATCGGTTGCAGGCCTCACCTTCGTCGGCTGGCAGGAGCCGATCGCCTGTGGCGGTGTCGCGATATTCCCCGATGACATTGTCGTCATCGACGAGGATGGTGCGGTTATCATCCCGTCTGCCTTCCTCGACGAGGTGCTTGCCGAAGCCCCCGAGCAGGAACGGATGGAAGCCTGGATCATGACCGAGGTTGATCGCGGTATACCGCTTCCCGGTCTCTATCCGATGAATGCCGAGACCAGAGAACGCTATCAAGCTTGGAAGAACAGTCAGCAATGAGCTTTGGAAGCGAGGCCAGAAGAGCTCAACTCTCTGCGAGGAGCCATTAAGGTAAAATTGTAATCGGGTTAGCGATGCAAGACAAAGAAACCTTGTGCAGCAAGATTATCAGGATAGGCATTATCGTCGCTACAGCCGCGCTCCTCGCTATCAGCCAATATGTCGTCTCCACACAGTCGCTTTATAGCGTTTGGTGAATTCAATGGCCGTCTACGGTGGCCTTTGCAAGGAGACGTCGGTTATTATAGTGCGTTGCTCATTTCTCGCGGGAAATTAACCGCACAACCAGTTCGATTCAGAGAGAAACCCAATAGCGTGAACGTCGTTGAGGCTTCTTTAACAAATGGGAAATAGATATTTTCGTTGTTGCCTCGGCTTTATGTCGGAAGGAAATGGGGTGGCTGCGCCAGACGCCCCAATTAGCCGAGCATCTTTGCGTAATCGAAGGTTTGATCTCGGATAATGGTATTGCAGCTGTAAGAAGAGATTGGCCCGGTGCATGTGAAGAGATGTACAAACACGCCCGTCGTCGGATCGAGGAAATTCAGCGGTTCTCAAGGGCTCGCCGTGATCCTTTCGAGCCTATCCTGACGGTGCTTGATGCGGCTAGCCCATTTGGTGAATATCGCAAGATCACCGAAGAGATCGTGCAGCGTATGCCAGATGAGCTTCGTTATTCGCGTGCTGCCGCCGAGGCCGTTCGTTCCTTTCTAATACTCCGGCTTGGCCTGCATACCGGTTTACGGCAAAAGAACTTGCACGAACTGTTATTGCATAGGCGTGGCGACCTGCCGATCTCCGAGCGCTGTCTTGAAAACATGAAGCGCGGTGAACTGTGTTGGAATAGCCGGGAGCAGGGTTGGGAAGTAATCATTCCATCTGTCGCGTTTAAGAATTATGGCTCGTTATTTTTCGATGGGAAGCTGTTTCGTCTGATTTTGCCTGATCTTGGTGGCCTTTACGAAATGATTGAGGCGTACCTAAATCGTCACCGTGAACAATTGATCGGTCCAGCAGTTGATCCTGGCACGTTCTTCGTCAAGACCGCAAAGATGACGAGCACCAATGCTGCGTATTGTCAAAATACGTTCTATGAAGCCTGGCGACTTACAATCCAGCGCTACGGTATCTATAATTCTTGGACCAAGCGTAGAGCAATCAAGGGACTGTTGACGCATGGACCCCACAACGTCCGGGATGTGTTGGCCACCCATATTCTAAAGCAAACCGGCTCCTATGAGTAGGCGAGCTATGCCATCC
Organism: Hyphomicrobiales bacterium; assembly: GCA_015654965.1. Lineage (GTDB taxonomy): Bacteria > Pseudomonadota > Alphaproteobacteria > Rhizobiales > Rhizobiaceae > Brucella. The sequence goes on along the minus strand of JAATGD010000357.1, from coordinate 3,262 downwards.
AGGACACGTCGGAGACAGTGGCGCAGCACTACGGGCGTTTCCTGCCGCAAGGTAAGGCCGAGATTGCCGCACGCATCCTAAACCAGGTCTGGAAGCTGCGTAGGCGGAACCCCGTCGGTGTGTGGCACTCTTTACGTTCTAAGTGCTTTCATGTTTTGCCTATAAAGGCCTGAGCGGCTCGACACAGCAGATTGCCAAGGACTATATTTGGCATTTCGAAGATCGGAAAATATTTCCATATTAATTTGTAAGGCTGATATAAACCCGGTCGCTTGGAAACAATGCAAGACCATATTTTATTGCGCGCTTGTCGCCGTCAATGTCTACCGTTTCAGAAATAACGACAGGTATATTTTCCGGCATTTTGAGGCGAGTTGCTTCCAGATTATCAGGCATTCTCGCAGAAATGTCGGTCGACTTGCGCGAAAAATCAACAACGCCGCAATGCTCAAATGCTGACGTCATGGATTGTCCGTGCTCCTTATAGGCCTGCACAAAATTCTGGAAACGGTCGGCAGGCAGATAAGTGCGGACAAGGCTGAGCGGCATACCGTCAGTCTCATTGAGCGTGTCAAGCACCACAAGCAGGGAGCCGACCTCGACTTCCAGACGCTTTGCGATATCCGCTGGTGCCGGCATCTGAAAATCAGCAAGCAAAACGCCCGAATGGCCGCGATGCTGTCTCTTAAGATTTTCATCGACACGCGTTCGGCTGCCGATCTCATAAAGGATGCGATGATCGTGGACAAAGCTGCCGCGACCCTTTTCAATACGGACAATGCCGCTTTGCACAAGTGCTGCCATAGCGCGACGGACCGTATGGCGGTTGACGCCAAAGCGATCCGCAAGCACGGGTTCGCTTGGCAACTGCGCACCTCTTGCCCACATGCCTTGTTTTATTTCTGCCAACAGCGTCAGTTCGATACGCCGCCACAGCGGTGCTTCAACGTCAACAATATTCCCGGCCAGCATCGAGTCTCCCTTGCTTCGCTCTTGATAACGTGCAAATCGCCAATTGACAATGCATAGTCTACACGTCTATACGTCTAGTCGTCTAAAGAGGAGGAGATGTCTATGGGGACTGTTGCAGTCGGCACCGGGGCTTTTGCGCCTGAATATACAGCGGTCGTGCTTCGTCCGAGCTTTGCCCATGTACGTCTTGATCACATGCAGCGTGTTGATCATGCGCATGCTGTCATGCTGCGTGAGGCCGGTCTTCTCGGCCCAGCTGAAGCAGCAGCGATCCTTTCATCACTTGCGAAAATTGACGCCCGACTGGCGAAATCCCGCGGGCATGATGCTGGCGCTCATGAAGATCTGTTTTTTCTGCGCGAGCACCTGCTGATCGAGGCTGTCGGGTCTGATATTGGTGGCAGTCTCCATCTCGCGCGCAGCCGTAATGATCTGGAGGCGACCATGTTACGCATGGGCGTCAAGGAGCATCTCAGGCACGCTCTCAGACAGTTGCGCGACTTGCTCCGTTCGATGCTTGCTCTGGCGTTGAAAGAGCGCGACACATTGATTGTTGTCTATACCCATGGTCAACCGGCCCAGCCCTCCACTCTTGGTCATTATCTGGCTGCAATGATAGAAATTCAGTTGCGCCATACACGCCGGATCATGGCCACCTATGAGGATGTGGACCTTTGCCCCTTAGGTGCGGCAGCGATTACAACGACTGGCTTTGCGACAAACCGCCAGCGTGTGTGCGATCTTTTAGGCTTTCGCGCGGTTCAGGAAAATGCCTATGGCTGCATTGCTGGTGTCGATTATCTCACTGCAACTTTCTCGGCGTTAAAGCTGGCTCTTCTTGATATTGGTCGGCTTTGCCAGGATTTTGCCTTCTGGTGCGGTTTTGAGGTTGGACAATTGCGTGCGCCGGATGGTTTCGTGCAGATTTCATCGATCATGCCGCAAAAGCGTAATCCGCTTGCAATCGAACATGCCCGCACTTTGGCTTCGATTGCGGCCGGTCAATGCCAGACCGTTATCGACACGGTTCATAACACGCCTTTCGCCGACATGGTGGATGCGGAAGCTCCGACACAATTCGCCGGGAAGATGGCTTTTGAAACCTTTGGCCGTGTTACGACCTTGTTGTCGCCTTTTATTGAAGGGCTAAGGGTTAATTCAGAAAATGTCCGCCGCAACATAGACGCGTCGTGCATCACAATGACGGAGCTTGCCGATACTCTCGTCCGCGTAGAGAAAATCCCTTTCCGTAGCGCTCATCATCTTACTTCGCAATTGGCGCGCATGATGATTGAGCGCAAGCTCAGTATGAGCGATTTGACTGTTGACTTGATCGCTCCGCTTTTTGAAGCGCATGCAGATCGAGCTCTGATCATGACAGACGCTGATTTGCAAAAATCAGTTTCTGCGGAAAATTTTGTTTCGGTCCGCAAGACATATGGTGGACCCGCAGCCTCGACACTGCAATCCAGCCTTGAACGGCATCTTGTGGCACTTGATGGCTTCAGTGGCGAGATCGAAGCGCTGGAAGCCGCTGAACAGACATCTCTGGAGCGCCTTGAGCACTCCGTCATGGAGATCATCAACGCCTAAGCATTCATCACGGGAGGATATGATGAAATTGAAATTGTTTGCTATTGCCTTTCTTTGTGCGTCTTCCACTCTGCCGACACAGGCGCAGGATGTCGCGAATGTCTCATGGGTCGATCAGGCTCGTGGGGAGGTGGATCAGAAGATTGATGAGCTGTTCGTTGCTCCCTTTAACAAGGACCATCCCGACATCAAGCTTGCGATCACCCGTCAGGAAGATCAGGACACTTTCGTTCGCATGGCAATCCAGGCGCGGAATGCACCGGATGTCCTGCAACTGGACGGGGCTGCGGCAGTCATCGACCTCGCACGCGCCAAGCGCATCCTTGCACTCGATGATTACGCAAAGAAATATGGCTGGGACAAGCTGATCCAGCCATGGGCGCTTCAGAGCGGCGTGGTCGACGGAAAGCTTTATTCGTTGCCGCTGACATATGAAAGCATGGTTCTTTATTTCAACAAGGCGACCTTCCAGAAGCTTGGCATTGAAATCCCCAAGGATTACGCGGGCGTGGTTGCTGCTTGCGAAGCCGCGATGGCCAAGGATGTCGTTTGTTTTGCCAACAGCACCGGCGGCAAGCCCTCACGCGGTGAATGGTTCTCGAACTGGCAGATGAATGCGATGGTCGGTCCGCAGGTCATCTATGATGTTTTGAAGGGGAGCAAGCCGGCGACCGCACTTGCCCCGGCGCTCAAGCAG
>JAATGD010000073.1 GCA_015654965.1 Hyphomicrobiales bacterium | reverse complement strand
GCACGGAATGACCGGGGCCAACAATGAAATGATCATTGAACTCACTAACGAATTCAACGAAAGCCAGAGCGATTACAAGATCGTTCCAGTCTATAAGGGCAGCTACCCCGAAACACTCAATGCGGGCATTGCTGCTTTTCGCTCCAAACAACCGCCGGCAATCATTCAGGTTTTCGATGCCGGAAGCGGCGTCATGATGGCCGCCGAAGGCGCAGTGGTACCCGCAGCCGATGTGCTGGGAAAAGGCGGTTTCAAATTCGACAAATCGCAATATCTGCCGGGTATCGTGGCATATTATTCCAAGCTAGATGGCACAATGCTTTCATTCCCGTACAACTCTTCCTCGCCTATCCTTTATTACAACAAGGATGCGTTCAAGAAAGCCGGTCTTGACGAAAACAATCCACCCAAAACATGGCCGGAGGTTTTTGAGGCTGCCAAAAAGATCAAATCGAGTGGAGCCGCCGCCTGTGGCTTTACCTCGACCTGGCTGACATGGATTCAGACGGAAAACTTTTCGGCATGGAACAATGTTGCCTATGGCACCAATGAGATCGGCCTTGGCGGCACCAATGTCGAACTCAAGATCAATACACCGCTCTTCGTCGATCATTTTCAGGCGATCGCCGATCTCGCCAAGGATGGCACTTTCCGTTACGGTGGTCGCGTTTCAGAAGCCAAGCAGTTGTTCACTTCCGGCGAATGCGCGATGCTGACAGAATCCTCCGGCGGTCTTGGCGATGTCGTCAAGTCTGGTATCAATTACGGTATCGGCCAATTGCCTTATTATGAAGGGCACGGCCCGCAAAACACCATTCCTGGTGGCGCCAGCCTCTGGGTCTTCGCTGGTCTCAGCGACGAGCAGTATAAAGGCATAGCCCAATTCTTCAATTTCCTCTCGCAAACCAAAATCCAGCAGAAGCTACATGAAAAATCCGGCTATCTGCCTGTGACGATGGCGGCTTATGAGGCGACAAAGGGTTCGGATTTTTATGAAAAGAATCCGGGACGTGAAACGCCTATTCTTCAGATGATGGGCAAGGAGCCAACGGAAAACTCCAAGGGTGTGCGCCTCGTCAATCTGCCGCAGGTTCGTGATATTCTCAACGAAGAATTTGAAGCCATGCTCGGCGGCAAGCAGGATGCAAAGACCGCCCTCGACAATGCAGTGAAACGCGCAAACGAAGCGATTACGGCAGCACAGTAAATCCGACAAACAGAGCATACCGCCTGCCCTTAAAAAGGGTGGGCGGTATTTTTAGCCGCAAGGAACCAATCCGTGCAGAATGTTACGTTTCCAAACAAGATCCTGCCCTATGTCCTGCTGGCACCACAGATCATATTGACTGTGATCTTCTTTTTCTGGCCGGCAAGTCAGGCGATCTACCAATCCTTCCTGCGCGAGGATGCATTCGGGCTGAAATCCACTTTTGTCGGATTGGCCAATTTCACTACAGTTCTTGCCGACCCCAATTATCTGCATTCATTCAAAGTAACGATTATCTTTAATGTTCTGACTGCGCTCCTTGCCATGGGCGCCGCCCTGCTGCTTGCGACAGCGGCAGACCGTGTCATTCGCGGCAAGACTTTCTATCGCACATTGCTCATCTGGCCTTATGCCGTTGCTCCCGCCGTTGCAGGCATGTTGTGGCTCTTCATGTTCAATCCAGCAATGGGTACATTCGCTTATATTCTGCGCCGCAACGGCATCGCGTGGGACCCGCTTCTCAACGGCAATCAGGCCATGGGTCTGATTGTGATAGCGGCCGCCTGGAAACAGATTTCCTACAACTTTCTGTTCTTTGTTGCAGGACTTCAGGCAATCCCCAAATCATTAATCGAAGCTGCCGCCATTGATGGCGCGCGCGGATCGCGCCGCTTCTGGACCATTGTTTTCCCGCTTCTCGCGCCGACCACATTCTTCCTGCTGGTCGTAAACACGGTTTATGCTTTTTTCGACACGTTTGGCATCATTCATGCCGTCACCGGTGGCGGCCCTGCCAAAGCCACCGAGACACTTGTCTACAAGGTTTACAATGACGGATTCGTCAATCTCAACCTTGGCTCCTCCTCGGCGCAATCGGTCATTCTGATGATCATCGTGATTGCCCTCACCGCCTTCCAGTTCCGCTTCATCGAGAAGCGGGTACATTATTCGTGAGCGAGGCAACCATGATCGAAAAACGCCCCGTTTCGGCCCTGATCGGCCATCTTATCCTGATCCTCGGGATCATTGTCGTCGCTTTCCCTATCTACTACACCTTCATCGCCTCGACGATGACATCGGGTGACATCATCCGCCCGCCGATCTCGCTTCTGCCGGGTGGGCATATGATTGAAAATTATGGAGATGCCGTTTTCGGCGGTGTCGAACGGGTCGTCGGCGTCAGCCTTGAGCGGCTTTTATGGAATTCCTTCGTTGTGGCTATGCTGATTGCAATTGGCAAGATCATCATCTCGTTCATGTCTGCCTTTGCAATCGTGTTTTTCCGGTTCCCCTTGCGGATGTTCTTTTTCTGGATGATTTTCGTAACCCTGATGCTGCCTGTGGAAGTACGCATCCTGCCTACCTACAAGGTTGTTGTCGACCTTGGCATGATCGATACTTATGCGGGGCTGACATTGCCGCTCATAGCATCGGCAACAGCTACATTCCTGTTCCGGCAGTTCTTCCTCACCATTCCCGGCGAACTGGTCGAGGCGGCTCGCATCGATAATGCAGGGCCCCTGCGCTTCATGCGCGATATATTGCTTCCATTGTCAAAAACAAATATCGCAGCCCTCTTTGTCATTCTCTTCATTTATGGCTGGACCCAGTATCTGTGGCCGTTGCTTGTCACCAATGACGCCAAGATGAACACCATCATCATTGGGCTGCGTCGCATGGTGGATTTCGCCGACGCTTCCACCCCGTGGAATTTCGTCATTGTCACGGCTATCCTTGCCATCATACCACCGATCCTCGTGGTGGTGTTGATGCAGCGCTGGTTCGTCAAGGGTCTCGTTGAAACGGAAAAATAATGAGCAAGATCACACTCGATAATGTCCGCAAGAGCTATGGCGGCGGCGTGGAAGTCATAAAAGGCGTTTCGCTGGAAATTCAGGATGGTGAATTCGTGGTTCTTGTCGGGCCTTCCGGCTGTGGAAAATCCACGCTGCTGCGCATGATAGCCGGCCTTGAAAGCACCAGCGACGGCACGATTTCCATCGGTGAGCGCATCGTCAATGACGTCGAGCCTGCAGAACGTGATATAGCCATGGTGTTTCAGAATTACGCGCTTTATCCGCATATGTCGGTGCGCGATAATCTGGCTTACGGCCTGAAAAACCGTAAAACCCCGAAAGATGAAATCGAGCGTCGCATTGCCAAGGCTTCCAAAGCGCTCGAAATCGAGCAATTCCTTGAGCGCAAACCACGCCAATTATCTGGTGGCCAACGCCAGCGCGTTGCAATGGGACGCGCCATCGTGCGTGAACCGGCGGCTTTCCTGTTCGATGAACCATTGTCGAACCTCGATGCGAAACTTCGCGTGCAGATGCGCGTCGAAATCAAACGGCTCCAGCGCTCGCTCGGAACGACCAGTGTCTACGTAACCCACGATCAGATGGAAGCCATGACCATGGCCGACCGTCTCGTGGTCCTGAATGGCGGTAATATCGAACAGGTTGGCACGCCAATCGAACTTTATGAAAAGCCTGCTTCAACCTTTGTCGCTACTTTCATCGGCTCACCTTCCATGAACCTTATGAAAGCGGATGGTAATGCTGTCTGGCAACCTGGTAAGGCCGTGCAATTTCCCCAAGGTAGTTGCACTTTCGGAATACGCCCGGAGGATATTCGCATCATAGATAACAACGAAGCTGAAGCTGATGGTTTCAGTGCTGAAGCACGTATCGATGCCATCGAACTGGTAGGGGCGGAAAGCTATATTCACGGTTCACTTTCCGATGGCACTCCGCTCATCTTCCGCGTTGCGGGACGTTCACACCACAGCGTTGATGAAGTGATCAAGGTGAGCGCATCGGCGAAAGATATTCATTTATTCGATGCAGAGGGACGCCGGATATCTCATATCAATACTTGAGCACAGGACAGACAGGCACATTTATCGCAACTTTTAAGACTCATGTCACACCATAAGAGAGCCTACACAGAATGAACCGCGCCGGGTTTACCGGAGGCCATTTCGTTTAAGTTATGCAGCCATGGCTAGTGCGTCCAGCCTGGCGTAATACTGCTCTTCGGCTTCGGCTGGCGATATGTTGCCGATGGGCTCCAGAAGGCGGCGGTTGTTGAACCAGTCGACCCATTCGAGCGTGGCGAACTCCACAGCTTCGAAGTTTCGCCACGGTCCTCGCTGATGGATGACCTCAGCCGTGTAGAGACCGTTGATCGTTTCGGCGAGAGCGTTATCGTAACTGTCACCGACGCTTCCGTCAGACGGCTCGATGCCCGCCTCCGCCAGCCGTTCGGAATAGCGAATGGACACATATTGCGAGCCGCGGACGGAATGATGAACCAGCCCGCCACGGTGGATGGACCGCCGATCATGAAGTGCTTGATCGAGGGCATCGAGCACAAAGCCCGCATGGGCAGGTTTGCCCGCCAGCCGACGCGAATAAGAGTATGTAACGTTACATCATTGAGCGGCATATGAAAAATGATGAAAAGAAGACGGGCATAAGGGTCGTAGCGAAACGTTCCGGGGTTTCCACGGCAACCGTTTCGCGTGCGCTCAACAACCCCCAAAGCGTAAGCGAAGATTTGCGCATGAAAATTCAGCACGTGATTGATGAAACCGGTTATGTACCACACGGTATGGCCCGCGCCCTATCCAGCAATAGAACCCGCACAATCGGGGCAATCATCCCGACGATAGACAATGCAATGTTTGCCCGCAGGATTGAATCATTACAGAAATTTCTGTCTTCACGCGGCTATATGCTTCTCCTCTCGACAAATTCGTATGATATCGATGTTGAACTGGAGCAGGCGCGCAATCTGATCGGACGTGGTGTCGATGGATTGATTTTGCGTGGAGACTGTCACCATCAGGCGCTACGCGATCTGCTGGCAACACATGCAGTACCTTTTATCAATGTTGGCATCTACAACCCGTCGCAGCCCTCCCCAAGCATAGGCGTAGACAACGAAGCTGCCGCATATCGCGCCATGATGCATCTTATTGAAATTGGTCACCACCGCATTGGCATGGTGAGTGCGCTTCAGCGCAACAATGACCGTGCCAGTGCGCGAATAAGAGGATTTCGACGCGCACTCGCCGAATATCGGCTGGAACTACCAAAGGCATGGCATATTGAAGTGCGCTATACACTCGATGACGCACGCGATGCTGCACGACAAATCCTGCTCGGCAAGGATGTTCCAACAGCGATTGCATGTGGCAATGACGTCCTTGCCCACGGCGTGATGCTCGAAGCCGAACGAAGAGG
>JAATGD010000035.1 GCA_015654965.1 Hyphomicrobiales bacterium | reverse complement strand
TCGCTTCTTCGTACTTGCCCTGACGGTAGTTGGTGAAGGCAGCCATCACCAGCGCCTTGCGCGCCCATTCCGTGTAAGGGTGCTGACGATCGATGGCTGCAAACTTCTTGGCGGCTTCGCTCAGGCGTCCGGCATCCAGATTGGCCAGACCTTCATTATAGAGCTTGTCGGCAGGGTCGATCGTCTCGACATATTTCGTCAGATCGATATCGTCGTCCTTACTGGCACAACCAGCGAGTGGAATCAAAACAGCAAGGGCGCCACTCAACAGCGCGGTTTTCGTCACACCCGTGAATTTGAAGCTCGTCATGCGGTCTCCGGCCTTCTGGCAGCGTATTTCCAGTTTGAAGCAGCGTGGCTTGTAGCATTGCGGAAATGCTTCATCCACCCAAATTCGACATTTCGACAATGATCTGAATAAAACCAACGCCATTTTAGCCGTCCATAAACCACATGCGGGCCTGATCGTCCAGATGTTCAATAAACAGATTTCAGCCGGAAATCGTCAATGAGTGGCTTCTTCACATATCATAAGCTGTGCCGCCAGCCTTTCAGGGAAACCCACGACGAGCGACTCATATTTTCATGCTGAACCGGTGAACACGGCTCAATTATGGCCGCATACAGTTACCCGCTGCTTTATTCCCGGATAGAGCAAAAACAGGAAAACGGATCAAACTGCCCAAGGGGCTGAGACAGCAGGCTTGACAGTGATAAAATCAGAATCGCGCTGAATACCTGACGCCTCGACAATATCAAAAGCGGTCTTGTCCGAGAGAAGCGCCTTCACCGTTTCGCTGTTGAGACGGTGCCCGCCGCGATAGGACCGGAAGCAGCCGATAAACGGCAGGCCCGCAAGCGCCAGATCACCCACGGCATCGAGCGTCTTGTGACGCACGAACTCATCAGGAAAGCGCAAGCCGCCCGGATTGATAACCGTATTGTCGTCACTGATCACCAGCGAATTATCAAGCGAAGACCCCAGCGCATGACCGGAGGCCCAAAGCCGCTCCACATCCTTCATGAAGCCAAAAGTCCGCGCAGTCGATATCTGCTCACGAAAAACGGCTTCATTCATCTCATTTGCAAATTTCTGACGTCCGATCAGCGGGCATTCAAAATCGATTTCGACTTCAAACCGAGTACCTGCAAAAGGACGGAACTCACCCCAGGAGCCGCCAGCTTCGACGCGCACCGTCTTGAGCACGCGGATGAAATGACGCTTTGCGGACTGGGTGACGATACCGACTTCATCGAAAGCCGAGATAAACCGCGCCGATGTGCCATCGAGAATCGGCACTTCCGGCCCGTCCACCTCAATAAGCAGATTGTCGATCCCAAGCGCTGAAACCGCAGCCATGAGATGCTCGACCGTATTGATCCTTGTCTCCCCGGTTCCAAGGGACGTGCAAAGATCGGTTGCGCCAACCTGGGAAACATGGGCCAGGATTTCAGCAGCCTTTTCCTTCAAATCAGAGCGCTGGAAGATGATACCCGTATCCGCATCTGCCGGAAGAAAGGTCACTGACGCTATCGCACCGCCATGAACACCCACACCTGAAAGGGTCACAGCACGACCGATAGTTTTCTGATAAGCGCTCACGACAGTTCCAATCTTCATAAAAGTGCGGGCTAGCCGCGATAGAGGCTCAGGCACACACAGCATCCTGCTTGCATCGTCGCGTGATCATATCTCTAGATATGGCGAAATTGACGACAAGCAAGGAAAAAGCACACAAACTTGTGTGAGAGTCCCACAACCCGATCTTAAAATAATATTGCCCGCGCTTACATCAAAATCACGCTTTTTTACAGTTCATAAACGCAAAAGCCCGCCTCAGATGAGACGGGCTTTTCAATTTGCATTGTAAAAAGCTTAGTTCGACTGGCGGCGCAGGAAGGCCGGAATTTCGAGTTGCTCTTCTTCCGATGCCGCACGCGGCTGCGGACGGCCCTGATCGTCAAGCTGGCCGCGACGCGGTGCATAGATCGACGATTCCTGCGGCAACGGACGGCGTTCCGGCTGACGCATGGACGGCTCGCGGTGCTGCGCGGGTTCAAGACGGGCCGCAGGCTGCTGTTCTTCTTCACGACGCGACAGGCCACCCATCAGGCGATTGAGCAGGCCCTTGGGGCTACGCTCTTCCTGAACGGGCTGTTGCGGAGCGCGACGTGCGGCAATTTCAGCTTGTGCGACCGGCGGGAAGTCGGACACGGCAGGCATGCGTGGTGCAGGACGCGGATCACGGGCCTGTTCGGGCTGCACCTGCACCTGCGGCTGCACGGGCTGAGGGGCACGTGCAACAGGTATCTGCTCAAATGCTTCCGGAGCGGGAGCCTGGAAAATACGGCTTTCCGGGCGGAAATCCGGCTGTGCGCTCGCAACAGGTGCAACAGGCGTTTCAGCTTCAGCAGCTGGTGCCGTCTGCGCGACCGGAGCTGCCTGCCGCGGCTGTTCCATATGCGGCGGACGCAGGGCACCGTGAGGAGCCATCGGTTTGTTCTGCGTGGCTGGCTTCACCGACTGGCGAAATTCGAGCGGCGCAGGCGCCGCATCTCCTTGCAGCTTGTCGATGCCGGTGGCAACGACGGATACACGGATAACGCCTTCAAGACCTTCGTCAAACGTCGCGCCAAGAATGATATTTGCTTCCGGATCGACTTCTTCGCGGATGCGGGTCGCAGCTTCATCGACTTCAAACAGCGTCATGTCACGGCCGCCGGTGATCGAGATCAACAGGCCCTTGGCACCCCGCATCGAGGTTTCATCGAGAAGCGGATTGGCGATGGCAGCTTCGGCTGCCGCCATTGCGCGGCCTTCGCCGGAAGCTTCACCCGTACCCATCATGGCCTTGCCCATTTCGCGCATCACTGAACGAACGTCAGCAAAGTCGAGATTGATGAGGCCTTCCTTGACCATCAGGTCGGTAATGCAGGCAACGCCCGAATAGAGCACCTGATCGGCCATTGCGAAAGCGTCCGCAAAGGTGGTCTTGTCATTGGCGATACGGAACAGGTTCTGGTTCGGAATGACGATAAGTGTATCGACATTCTTCTGAAGGTCTTCGATGCCCTGATCCGCCGTTTTCATGCGGCGACCGCCTTCAAAATGGAAAGGCTTGGTCACGACGCCAACCGTCAGGATGCCGCGTTCGCGTGCTGCACGCGCCACGACAGGAGCCGCACCCGTACCCGTACCGCCGCCCATGCCGGCGGTCACGAAGCACATATGGGTGCCGTTCAGGTGATCGACGATCTCGTCGATGCATTCTTCAGCGGCTGCGCGACCGACTTCGGGCTGCGAACCTGCGCCCAGACCTTCGGTCACGGCAGCGCCAAGCTGAATGATGCGATCGGACTTTGACATGGTCAAAGCCTGGGCGTCGGTGTTGGCCACCACGAAATCCACGCCGCGCAAACCGGCATTGATCATGTTGTTGACCGCGTTGCCGCCGCCACCGCCAACACCAAATACGGTGATGCGGGGCTTGAGCTCGGTGATATCTGGCTTTTGCAGATTGATTGTCATAGGTCCTTGTTCCTCTTGAAGTCCGACACCGCTTCGCCGCCGCGGTGAAAATTAGTGATTACCCAGATGGTCACGCCCCGAAAACTTCAACAACTTACGCAATGGTCGATTACTCAAAAACTCTCTCTCAGCCATTGGCCGACGCGTTGAATGCGCCCTCCTGTTCCAGTCATCAGACCGGAGGAAGCTGCTTTCACCGACCGCTCCTCGATCCCCGCGACCTGCTGGTAGATCAAAAGTCCGACCGTTGCGGCGAAAGCGGCCCCCTTAGCCGCCTCAGGCAGACCCGCTATACCGAGCGGTCGCCCAATTCGTACATTCCTTGCCAATATTCGTCTGGCCGCTTCCGGCATGCCCGGCAACTGGCTTGCGCCACCCGTCAGGACCACACGTTTACCGACAATATGTCCAAGACCCGACTGGTTGAGCCTGTCGCGCACCAGTTCGAGTGTTTCTTCCACGCGCGCCCGGATGATCCGCGTCAAGACCGAGCGCGGATACTGGTTGGGCACGTCACGTTCATCATCGCCAATGGGCGACACCGAAATCAGGTCACGGTCGTCGGCAGCACTCGGCAACGCCGTGCCATACATGACCTTCATACGTTCCGCGTCTTCCATGCGTGTCGAGAAACCGCGCGCCACATCCATGGTGACGTGATTGCCGCCGATGGCAACCGCATCGGCGTGAATGAACTTGCCTTCGGAAAAGACGGAAATCGTCGTCGTGCCGCCGCCCATATCGATGCAGGCTGCACCCATTTCCGCTTCGTCACCAACCAGCGCCGCAAGCCCGCTTGCATAGGGGGTAGCGACAATCGCCTCGACCGAAAGATGGCAGCGATTGATGCAGAGTTCCAGATTGCGCAAGGGCGCGCTATCTGCCGTCAACACATGCATATCGACGCCCAGCGTATCGCCGAGCATGCCGAGCGGATCGCGAATACCGCGCTCGCCATCAAGCGTATAGCCTATGGGCAGCGAATGCACGAGATGGCGTTCGGAGGCCAAAGCCTGTTTGGCGCCTGCTGCCAGAACACGGCGAATATCCGTCTGCTCTGCCTCATGCCCACCAAGATTGACGCTTGCGCTAAAGGTTTCGCTCTTCAGGCGTCCTGCGGAAATATTGACGATCAGGCTTTCAACCGTAAGGCCCGCCATGCGCTCGGCGGCATCAACCGCCAGACGGATCGACTGTTCGGCCGCATCGAGATCGATGATCACGCCGGATTTCACGCCACGCGAGCGCTGATGGCCGATACCAAGCACTTCCATGCGATGCGTGCGTCCGGGAAGCAAAGCAGCGCCACCCTCATGCGGGCGCAACCGTGCGATCACGCAGGAAACCTTGCTTGAGCCAACGTCCAGAACCGTCAAGAGGCGCACCTTGCGCCCTGAAGTTCCATTCTGTGATGAACCATTTCCGCCCAGAATACTCATACGCGTTTCCCCGTCCGGGCCAATTCTTTCTTTCGCGCCGCCAGAAACTCCTGACGTTGCTTCATACCGCTTTCCGTCAGTTGCACCGTCACCCGATCCTCCAGCCGGAGGTCCACCGCCAGAATATCGCGGGAGAACAGGTGATCCTTGCTCTCGATCTTCTCAAGCAGGGCCAGCGCCGCCAGCGGCTCATTTTCCGGCAGCATGACCCGCACGCCATTATCCAGCAGCAAATCCCAGCGACGGTCCGCCACGCGGATATAAGCGCGCACCTTGCCCGCAACTGTCGGGTAACTGGAAACTTCCGCGACAAAACCCTTGACGCGCTTTTCAGCACCATTGCCGACAACCAGCGGCAAGGCGTCATAACGACCGGCACGGAACGGAACGATGGTATCGCCATTCGCATCGATCAACGACAATTCGCTTCCATTCTGCCAGATAGCGAAAGCCTGACGCTCATTGAGCGAAATCTGTAATGTGTTCGGATAGACCTTGCGCACTTCGGCACTCTCGACCCAGGGCAATTGCGCAATGGTTTCACGCGCAGATTCCGCGCTCAACCCCACCAGCGAGGTTTCACCGTCAAGGCCAAGCTGGCCAAGAATATCGATATCCGACGTCTCGTGATTGCCAACGACGCGAACATCCTCAATCGCCAGACCAAAGGTCGAAGCCATGGTCTTGACCACGTCCTGCGTGTGACCGCCAACAACCATGCCATAGAGCCCGGTTGCGCTGAAAAAACCAAGCATGCCAATGGTGCCGACATGACGCGGGATCGTGACGCCACCCCCGAACAGCCGCACGACAAAGCGGAACGGCTTGCGCATATAGCGCGGCAGAACGAAAGCGGCATTCGCCGCGCCCGATGCATCCCGCACCGAACCCGTCCGCTCATATCCACCAG
>JAATGD010000284.1 GCA_015654965.1 Hyphomicrobiales bacterium | reverse complement strand
GCGCATTATATCACCGATCAATTGTCGGGGTTTGATGTGCGTGTCACCCGTCTTGCCCATGGCGTGCCGGTGGGTGGCGAACTCGATTATCTCGATGAAGGCACTTTGGCGGCAGCGCTTCGGGCGCGAACCTTATTGTAAAGGCTTGGGAGGACGCGATGCTGACAGGACGCCTGAAAATCGCAGTCGCATTCGTGGCAATGCTCGTTGCAACACCTGTCGTTGCCGCTCCGTCCAAAGCACAGATCGAAGCTTCCTATCGCAACTGGCTTGAAAAAGATCTCTGGCCGCAAGCCAAATCCGCAGGCGTGTCGCGCGCGATTTTCGATGGCGCATTTGCCGGTGTGTCGATCAACTGGAAATTGCCTGATCTCGTCATTCCCGGCGAAAAGCCGAGCGGTCCCAAGACGCAGAAACAGGCGGAGTTCGGCGCGCCCGGAAATTATTTCAACGCCAAGACGATTGGGTCTGTCACCAGTGGTGGCGCGGCGCGTTACAGCCAATATGGCAATCTCCTCAAACGCATCGAGCAGAAATATGGCGTTCCCGGGCCAATCATTGTGGCGATATGGGGCCGTGAATCGGGCTTTGGAACGGTCAAAATCCCCTATAATGCCTTCGAGGTGCTGGGTACCAAAGCCTATCTTTCCACGCGCAAGGACATGTTCCGCAAGGAGCTGATCGCAGCACTTGAAATCGCCCAGAAAGGCTATATCGGCGAAAGCGCGATGAAAAGCTCGTGGGCAGGCGCGCTTGGCCAGCCGCAATTCATGCCAAGCTCCTATCTCAAACATGCGGTTGATTTCGATGGCGACGGCAAGCGCGACATCTGGAATTCCGTGCCCGATACGCTGGCTTCCATCGCCAATTACCTCAAACTGCATGGCTGGCAAAAGGGCCGCGACTGGGGCTTTGAGGTCAATGTACCGCAAAATCTCTCCTGTTCGCTGGAAGGCCCCGATCAGGGCAAGACGATTGCCGAATGGGCAAGGCTTGGTGTCAGGCGTACCAATGGCAAGGCGTTTCCGGCGAATGAAATGAAGGGCGAAGGGTTTTTGCTCATGCCTGCCGGGCGTTTTGGTCCGGCCTTCATCGTCAGCCCGAATTTCTACGTGATCAAAGACTATAATATGAGCGATCTCTATGCGCTGTTCATTGGTCATGTCGGGGATCGCATCGCCTATGGCGCTAGCGATTTTCAAGCATCCTGGGGCAATGTCGGCACCATGTATCGCTCCGATATCCTGACCATGCAGAAACGATTGCAGGCACAAGGCTACGATATCGGCAAGGCGGACGGGTTGCCGGGGTTCAAGACGCGTCGCTCCATCGGGGAGTGGCAGGCCAGGAACAATATGTCCGCCACCTGTTTCCCGCAGCCGGAATTGTTGCGCCAGATACGCTGAACGCTGAGAGCTGTTATTTCGGTTTATTCCCGGTGCAGGATCGTGTTTAAATCCGCCGACCAGTCTTTGCGGGTGTGACCAGTTTTGCGGGTGTGAATGTGGACGAGCAAAATTCTATCTTATCCCATGCGGCTTATTTTCTGCATATCCGCATCATCGCAGGCATTTTCGTCAGCCTGTGCATGTCCAAAATCCTGATGGATCTGACGCGCTATATCCAGTTTCCCAAACGATACACGTTCAACTATCTTCACATCGCCTGGCTCGTGACATTCTCGCTGGCCATCATCGAATGGTGGTGGAGTGTTCTCGGATGGAGCCAGATACTGCCATTTTCCTATAACTCCTATTTATTCGTCATCCTTTACTCATTCAGTTTTTATTTTCTGGCCTCCCTCATCACACCGGGTGATTTACCCGACCATGAAGGCTTCGATCACTATTTCATGGATATCAGGAAATGGTTCTATGCCTTCTTTGCGCTCAACATCCTGATATCGAATCTGGAGATTTTGTTCGCCAACAGCACCCTTGATGACAAGGTCGATTTCTCCCTGACGCTTGCGATGTGCGCGGTCTTTATCTTGGCGGCGCGAAGCCGCAATACAACCGTGCAGCGCGCCATTGCCAGCATCATTCTTATCCTGCAGGTTGCGCTGATGGCCGATGATATGTTTACCCGTTGAGAATTCAGGCGGCTCGCAGCAGCGTCATGAAGGCCTGCAGGGTTCTGGTTCGATAATGATCGCTTCTGTGCAACATGAGAAACTGACGCTGCGGCAGGGGAAAATCGGCTTTCACAAGTGTTCCGGCGGCAAGATGGGGGATGGCCACCAGCTCCGACAGGACGGTCACATAATGCCCGGAGCGCACCGCCGAACAGATGGCTTCGTTGGACGGCAGCTCCAGTGCGATATTGAGGCGTGCGGGGTCATATCCGCGTGCGGATAGCGCATCCTCAAAAACGCTGCGCGTGCCGGAACCCTGCTCACGCGCAATCCATTGCCCCTCGAAGAGCCTGTCCCATGAGAGATTTGCCATATGGCTCCATGGGTGTTCGGGCCGCATCACCAGAATAAGCTGGTCACGCCCCATGCGTGTAACGGAAAGGGCCGCAGCCTCAACCGCGCCTTCGACAAGGCCGATATCGGCAAGACCTTTCTGCGTGGCCTCGGTCACGCTTTCTGTATTGCCCAGCGTCAGGCGGATATCGATCAGCGGGTGATCGGCATGAAAGCGCGCCAGATAGGGCGGCAACCAGTAGCTGGCAATCGTCTGGCTGGCGTGAATGGTGAGAATGCCACGCTTGCCGCCGCCCATTTCCGAGAGCATGCGTTCCGCACTCTGCGCGCGGGCAAGGGTGGCACGTGCTTCTTCCAGAAACAGCCGCCCGTCAGCGGTCAGTTCAATGCGTCGCCCGATCCGGTTGAACAGCGTCGCACCATAGCGCTCTTCCAGATTGCGGATGGCGGAACTGACAGCGGAGGGGGTGAGATTGAGCACTTCGGATGCGCGCGTGAGGTGCTCACGTGTGGCGACTTCAATGAAAATACGCAATTGTTCCAAAGTCATGGCAGCAACCATTCGATAAAATCGAATGATTTATGCCATATTATGCGATGGAATGAACAGAAAATTTAAGGCATTTGCAGAGAAAATAATTCTCATCTGTTTTGAAATTTGCCCGATGTCATTCTCAAGAACAAAAGAAATCCTGCCCGGTCTTGGCCTCAGCATCGCAATTGCAGCCCTTGCTTTGGGGCTTGAAAGGGTCGAGGCGCATTTGACAGGTCGCGCATGGCTTGAGGCGTTGGTCATCGCGATTCTCTTGGGCATGATCGTGCGCACTTTTTTGCGTCCGGGCAAAAAATTCAGCCGCGGCATCGGCTTTTCGGCAAAGTGGCTTCTGGAAATTGCCGTAGTCCTGCTCGGCGCTTCCATCAGCGTCAGTGCGGTGATGGCGGCAGGATCGGGCCTCATTTCTGGTATTGCCTGCGTTGTGGTTCTGGCAATTGGCTCAAGCTACATGATCGGGCGGCTTTTAAAACTGCCCCATTGCATGGCGGTGCTGGTTGCGGGCGGCAATTCCATTTGCGGTAATTCGGCGATTGCCGCCATTGCCCCGGTCATTCATGCCAAAAGCGAGGATGTTGCGGCGTCCATCGCCTTCACCGCCATTCTGGGCGTCGCGGTGGTGTTGTGCCTGCCGCTTCTGGTGCCGCTATTGGGACTGTCGCATACGCAATATGGCGTCCTGGCGGGGCTGACCGTCTATGCCGT
>JAATGD010000134.1 GCA_015654965.1 Hyphomicrobiales bacterium | reverse complement strand
GCTGCCCCCGCCGCAGGAAGGGCGATCCCCGCATCACGAGCCTTGCGCATCATTGTGACAACCATCGCGCCACCGGCGGAATCGCCTGCCAGAACGAGATTGCGCGGATCAGCACCGGAAGAAAGCATTGCACGATAGGCGCTAAATACATCATTGATCGGTGTCGGAAACGGAAAATCGGGTGCCTGACGATAATCAGGCGCATAGACTTTGGCATTCAAGGCTTTGGCCAGACGCCCGGTCAGGCCGCGATAGCCTTCGACACCGCCATGAACATAGCCGCCGCCGTGAATATAGAGCAAAACCCGCTCGGTCATCGCGCCATTGAGATTCGTCGTCATCGTGGGTACAGTATCCAGCATTGTGGTACCATAGGACACGCCTTCCCGTGCAGGGAACAGGCGGTCAAGGCCATTCATAAAATCGGCACGGACTTGCGCCCAACTGGCCTCTGATGTGCCGTAGATTTTTTCCACTACGGGACCGACAGCGGCTATCCAGCCGTCAAGGGCAGTCTGTGCATTTTTGGGAGCATGACGAATACCTTCCATAATTCGTTCGACAATGGCGAATATGGAGCCACAATTAACGAATGAGTTTCCCCTATGCACGCCCAAGAAATCGCGAAACGTCTGCCTGTTGCTTCCAATCTTGATCTGGGAGCGCTGCGTATATTTGTGGCCGTTGCCGAGGACGGCAGTTTTGTCGGCGGTGGCAAGACTGGAGAGCTATCTTGGGGTGCGGCTGTTTCACCGGACCACGCGCCGTCTGTCGCTGACCACAGAGGGCCACGAATTCTACCGCCGCACCCTGCAAGTGCTCGAAGACCTTGCCGAGGCCGAAGCAAGCATTCGCCAGAACCAGCCCCAGCCTCGCGGGACGTTGCGCCTCACGGTTTCGGAAGGATACGGCAAGGCAAAGATCATCCCCTATCTTGCAACCTATCTGAACGATGCGCCAGATATCACCGTGGAGGTGAGTTTTACCGACCGTCTTGTCGATCTTGTCGAAGAAGGATTTGACCTTGCAATCCGTGTTGGCTCGGCTCAGCCAAACAGCCAATATGTCACGCAGGTCATCGACCGGGCGCAATCGGGACTTTACGCGTCACCCATATATCTGGAAAAACAGGGAACGCCTGCAAGCCTCACCGACCTCAAACACCATCAGCGGCTGATCTATGGCCTTGGCACAACATCGACGGCATGGAATTTCCGTGGCGATGAAGGTCAGCCCATCACAATCGACGGCGGCAATCATGCCCGTTTTGACAGTGGGGATGCAATCCGTGTGGGAGCTGTCGCGGGCCTTGGCATTGCGCTTCTTCCCGCATTCATGGTCGAAAACGAAATCAGGGACGGCAATCTGGTGGAAGTCTTACCGTATCTTGCCGCCACCGAAGTCGCCATCCACGCCATCTCTCCATCCGCACCCGCAACTTTATCGACGGTTTAAAGCGGTCCTTTCGATAGTTGTAGCTGCATCAATTGGGTTCATCGCCCGCATTCATGGCCAGAGACAGGCCTGCCATGATGATGATGAGGCTGCCAAAACCCAGCACGGTATCGAAAACGCCAATATGCTGCGCGGCATATCCCGCGGCCATCGCCAGAAGCGCATTCGGCAGGTAGCTCGCGATGTAGAAGGCCGAAATCAGCCCGGCCCGCTCTTCAGCCCGCGCTCGTGCCACCAGACTGCGCAACACGCCAAGAAAGCCTGCACCAAAACCGATACCTGTCGGCAATGCACCAAGCAGGATGAGAACGGGGCTGTGAAAATGCGTCCCCGACAAGATGATCCCGGTGCCGACAATGATCGTCACCCCAGCGGCGTTGCGCGCAGTTATGGCTGAGCGCACACGAAACAGCATGACAGCCCCTGCCCCTGCCAGAGTCATGATCCCGACCGCAGCACCACTGAGCCAGGCCATCGATGGCTCCACGGCTATTCTGTGCAAAAGCCCGGGTAGCAGTGACAGGAACAAGGCGCCCAGTCCCCAGACCGCGACATTGAGCGGAAGAATACGCAGGAATGTGGCGCGCACATCGTGCGGACCTTCGACCCTCGGGTGCAGGGACCAGCCCGATTTGGCGCGATCAGCAAAGGTTTCTAATGAGCACATTGTGCGCAAAATCTGGATGATAAACAGCGCCAGTGTAAGCGCATAGCCATATGCGTGAGTCCATATTAAAAGCTAATTTATTGCGTTAATAGCGCAATTCACTCACTAAGGCAAATTATTTGCTTTAGTGAGTAATGCATGGTGATCTACATTCAGGAAGACCCGACAATGGCCTTGCAAGATTCAAGAGATAGCCTTCCTACCCCGGCCAGCCGACCGGGAGGCCGTGCGGCACGCATTCAGGCAGCCGTTCTTGAGGCTGTCGAGACGCTCAAGCAGGAAAAGGCGAGTTCCGAGATAACCGTCCCTATGATCGCGCTACGCGCCGGGGTCACGCCATCGACGATTTATCGGCGCTGGGGAGATGCGTCGCAATTGCTGGCAGATGTCGCCGTACGGCAATTTCAGGCCGATTCCCTTCCGACGGACAGCGGCGACTGGCATGCCGACCTTGGCCTCTGGCTTGAGCAATTCGTGGATGAAATGACATCAGGCCCCGGACGTGACCTACTGCGTGAGGCCTTGGCCGGGAGTTCAACAGACCGCGCAGGCCAATGCACGGAATGTATCCTGCTTAGCCTCAACACCATCATCACGCGCGCATCAGAGCAAGGCGTAACGCCGCCCGATGCCGAAACCTTGCTCGACCGGGTCGTGGCGCCAGTGATCTATCGGATATTGTTCACGAAAACCCCACCCAGCACGCAATATGCGGCACAACTGCTGCGGCAATGCCTAGATGGAGAAACAGGCTGACTTTCGCCACCTGTCCCAATCTTTCGGTCAATGCGTTACGGCAACGGCTTCCAGTTGCGCGGGTGCCATCAGCGCAAAGGCCGAACGCATTTCGCGGACTTCCTCACCGGGACTCCGCCCGAAAAGCCGCTTGAACTCGCGGTTGAACTGCGAGGCGCTCTCATAGCCCACCCGCACCGCAGCACCCGCTGCGGTGATATGATCGCGGATCATCATAAGGCGCGCCTGATGCAGCCGCACCGACTTGATATATTGAATGGGCGAAGTCGCGGCAACCGCCTTGAAATGCACATGAAAAGCCGGAATGCTTAGCCCTGCTTCATGCGCCAGCACGCTCACATCCAACGGTTGAGCATAATCACTATGGATGCGCCGCAGCACACGCGCAATACGGCCAAAATTGCCATGGCTGGCCAAGGCTGCCCGGATCGCACCGCCCTGCTCTCCCATCAGAACGCGAAAACACAATTCCCGCACGATGGCTGGTCCCAACACTTTTGCTTCAAGTGGTGAACACAAGGTATGCAACAGGCGCACGGTCGTATCGGCCAATGTCGCATCCAATGGTGTGGAAACAATGCCAAGAGGCGGGTTTGCCGGGGTAGTGGCATGCTGATCCACCTCGATGATCAGATCAGTCACAGCAGTCATATCAAGGCGAACAGATACAGCCAGCAAGGGTTCTTTAGGACTGGCCTCCGTCTCGGTCGAAAAAGGCAGCGGCACCGACAGAACCAGATAGTGCTGCGCATAGTAATGATATACCTGATTGGCGAGATAGCCACGCTTGTGTCCCTGACAGACGATCACAATGCTTGGCTCATAGAGGACCGGCGTGCGCCCCAGCGGGTGGTCCGCCCGCATCAGACGAACGCCGTCGAGCAGCGACTTCGTATGCCCCTCATGCGGAGCAAGTCGCCGGATCAGCGATGCCATCTCGATCTGTCGTGATATATCCGGCCTGACCTTTGTCGCCAATATGATCTGATCATTCATATAAACAGGATATATATCCGCCTTTTATCACGCAATACATGATTATAAAAATAGTTTTAGGCAATCATTTAAAAGGCTTCGGCCTAGCCCTTCTCGCATAGCACATCTACTTTCCCCTTGTTCAAGCATCCCCGCAATACGCGTCGCAATGCAACAGCAGGCATAGCCGTGGCCATAACGCCTTTCAACAAGCAGTCGGAGTATTTATTCATGCAACAACAAACACCCTATTCCAAGGTCTGGTTCATCACAGGGGCCGCGCGCGGCATTGGCCTGTCTCTGGCCCGTCAGGCACTGGCCCAAGGCGATGCGGTCGCCGCCACATCACGTACGCTTTCCAGTTTGCGAGAGGCATTTGGCGAAGACAGTGCACAGTTTCTGGCACTGGAAGCCGATCTCGTCAGCGAGACGAGCGTCAAATCGGCCATTGACAAGGCCGTCGCAACCTTTGGCCGCATAGACCGTGTGGTCAACAATGCCGGTTACGGCCAGCAAGGCACAATCGAGGCGCTCACCGATTCCGAACTGCGTCGCAATTTCGACGTCAACATCTTCGCCCCCTTGCATGTGCTACGTCATTCGCTGCCGCATCTGCGCGGACAGCGCAGAGGCCATATTTTCAACGTGGCTTCCATCGTCGGGTTTCAGGGCGGCTATGCCGGATGGGGCAGTTATGTTGCCAGCAAATTCGCGCTGGCAGGACTAACCGAAACCCTTGCCGCCGAACTTGCAGAACTCGGCATCAAGGCGACCGTCGTCTATCCCGGTCCGGTGCGCACGGGTTTCCTGTCAAAGGACAGTCTGGTTGTGGCCGGACGCTCCATTGCCGATTATACTGAAGCTCAGACTTCGCTCGATCTGCATCTCAACGATCTTGACGGCAAGCAGGCGGGTGATCCCGAAAAAGTGGCGACGCTGATCTTGCAAGCGGCCAGCATTACTGAGCCGCCAGTGCATCTGTTTGCAGGCAAGATCGCCAATATGCTGGCCGAGCAGAAAATGCAGGCCGTGCGCGAAGACCTCGATGCGTGGCGGGGTGCGTCCGACGCCACCGACTTCGACGATTAATCCTATGGATGGCGGGCCGTGTGAAACAACATCATACGACCCTCATATTTGAGGGGTTAAAGCCCGCCTGCGAAAATACCGGACGCCCTCACCTTTAATATACATCACGCAGATAGCGCTTTTCGCGCCTGAGTCCCGCTACATAATCCACCGCCTTGTCAGAGGACATGCCGCCATGGGTGGCGACAATCTCGGCGAGCGCTGAATCAACATCACGCGCCATGCGGCTCGCATCGCCACAGACATAGAAGGATGCGCCTTCCTCAAGCCATGAGAACAATGCCTTGCCGTTTTCCTTCATGCGGGTCTGGACATAGATTTTTGCGTCCTGATCGCGCGAGAAAGCAAGGTCAATCCGGGTCAGAAGCCCATCATGGCTCATCTTGGTCAGCTCATCCTCATAGATAAAATCGCTCGCCTTGTGCTGATCACCAAAAAACAGCCAGTTACGACCTTTTGCGCCACGCGCACGCCGCTCCTGAAGGAAAGCGCGGAAGGGTGCGATGCCCGTACCCGGTCCCACCATGATCATCGGAGCGTCATTATCCGTGGGAACGCGGAAAGCCTTGTTCTGCGACACGAAAATGCCGGCCTTCCCCCCTTCCGCGATGCGGTCG
>JAATGD010000099.1 GCA_015654965.1 Hyphomicrobiales bacterium | reverse complement strand
CTACCAATTTCGCCATATCCGCGCTGTATGGAACCTGTTCCAGAGGATCAAATCCGTTTCAGCCATCGAGGTCGCCTCGAAAGTGGCGTCTCTATATCACCCAATTCTGAAGCTTCAAAGGGAAAATACCGCTTTCCCCAACTGTCGATTTTTCATGCCGATCAATAAAGCGGCTCCTGATAAAGCTGCCGCCCATCATCGCGCAAAGCCTTGATGACGGCCTTTCCTTTCTCATCGATCGCCACGACGGCCGTGATGCGCATTTCGCGCTGCCCATCTTCAACTGACCGCCCCTCGCCTTCGGGCACGTAATAACGCTCAATGCCGTAATCGAGCAGTACGGCATAATCACCATCCGGCGTGATCCGGTAACGGCTGGTCCCGCGCAATTGCGCCTCATCGGGTGCGAGATCGACAAAGGGGCTGAATGCTGCGCGCGAAAAATGCCAGATGCCGTCCTTACCCGGTTTGATTGCCACATAGACCGTCCGCCCGTCATCCACCTGCGGCCCCTTGATATCAGCCACCCTGACGGTGGAAATATCATAGCCCAGAATGACATAATCGCCGCGCATCAGATCGCGTGGGTCAATGGGCCTTGTTTGCAGCACCACATCTCTTCCTGAACGCAGGATTGAGGCCCGCGTTTCGATCCCAGCATAAAGAAAACCCGTTTGCAAAACTGCGGCCAGAGCCGCCCCCATATAAAGCCACTTCCTGTTCATGCCAGCGCCTCCGCATCATGTCTTTTACCAAAGCGCCGCTCCATACGGCGAACGAAAGCCGCCAGAAGCAGCACGAGTATGCCTGCGGTGAGGAAGAAGCCCGAGGTTCCAATCATTGTGCCAACTGTTTCAGAGGCGAGATAAAGCACCTCTATGGAAAAGGCCGTATAGGCAATTGATCTGAGGCTACCATTCTCGCGCCCGCACAAGGCGATTGCCCCGATGGAAAGCGCCAGAATCACCATGCCATAGAAGATGTCGTGTTTTAGCCCGGTCTGCTCGGCTGTGTAGGAGAAAACATCATCAATCTGCAAGATCGCCAGCGCGAGAAGTGCGATCAGCAAGCCGTAAGCGGCCAGTGGTCGCGCAAAGCGGGTCAGGCGCTGCATCGTCTCATACAGGAACGCATCGGCCAGCATGAGCGCGATGCCGACAATGATCATGCCAGCGAGAACCACGCCCCTTTCATGCTCGAAATAGATGAAAAGCGCCCAGCCTATCGCATAAAGCGCCCAGAGATGCGCGGATTGACGCGAACGGGTAAAAAGAGCCGCAGCCACGCCCACGACCAAGAGGAGCAATCCAAGCCAGCGGTAGAGGTCGATCCCCTCACCGAGCCTTGTATCGCTGAAAATGAAACTTGCGAGATAAAAGCAGCCGACACCGGCTGCAAAGGACGCGAGAACCGGAGCACGCGTGAGAAAGGCTGCCGCAAGCACACCAAAAGCCCAATATAGGGCGGCCACATGTGTATCACCCGAAAGATGATACATCTGCCCGACAAGCGCGATGCCCGCACCAAATGATGTGGCGCCCAGCACATAAAAAGCAGACGAGAAAACACGGTCGCCCTTTGCCTGCCGCCATGCCCCGCCCAGATAGCCGATCCAGATCAGCGCGAAGACCAGAGCGATGCGCATGAGGCGCGGCATGTCCTGCCAGTTGGCAGCCACCAGCATGATCACGGCAGCGCCCAGCAGCAGCCCGCCAAGGATTGCGAGAACCGAACCGAGACTGAAACGCGACGCCTGTTTTTCAAGATCGGCATTCAGGCGCGATGCAGTCTCCGCATCGATCAGACCGTCCTGCTGCCAGCGCGCGATCTGGCGCTCAAGAGAGATAGAAAATGACAAGGTAACTCCCGCGCATATTCCCAGCCTGTGCTGGTTCGGCGTTCACTGGTTTCAAACAATGGCGAACATACAAGAAAATGCTGTTCAGTCATATGGTTGGCATGAGCGGCATTGCGGCTTTTTTTAGCCTGACCACCTTAATCGATTAAGGTGCCGTGCGACACCCGCATTGCAGCTATGCAAACTCGGCTCTGCAACTTGCAAAAACAATAGCTTATATCATGGGCAACAGACGAGATGATTGAGGCGGGGACGCATTCCTCGCAAAAGCAAGGAAGACCACGATGAACATTATCCGCTCCTATAATAACTGGCGCCGCTATCGCGAAACCGTCAACGAACTCAACCAGCTTTCGACTCGTGAGCTGAACGATCTGGGCATTTCCCGCGCCGACATTCCTTATGTCGCACGCCAGTCCAAATTTCGTTAAGTCCGGTTCGCAATTGGCATGATCAGAAGCGGACACCACACGCTTCCGAACAAATTCTCCGGGTCTGGATCCTCCTCCCACCAGTCCCGGCCATTGCAAGGCTCTCCCTCCTCCCAGGCCTTGCAATAACAAGACCGGCTCTCCTCCTCCATGCCGGTCTTCTCAAAAATGGCATCCATCGCTCCTCCCGCGATGGATGCCATTTGTTTTTGAGCATCCGCCATTGTCTTCCCATTGCTGACCGCCTTCAAAGGCGATATGGGAAGGACCATGTCAAACACACCCGATCTTACTCCCGTTCATATTATTGGCGGCGGCCTCGCCGGTTCTGAAGCAGCCTGGCAGATCGCTGAGGCAGGCGTGCCGGTGGTCCTGCATGAAATGCGCCCCGTACGCGGCACCGACGCGCACAAGACAGAAGCGCTTGCCGAACTCGTCTGCTCCAACTCCTTCCGCTCCGATGATGCGCAAGCCAATGCCGTTGGCGTGCTGCATGCCGAAATGCGGCTGGCGGGTTCGCTCATCATGGCCTGTGCGGATGCGCATCAGGTGCCGGCAGGCGGCGCGCTCGCCGTCGACCGCGAGGGTTTTGCGCGGGCTGTCACAGAAAAGCTCGAAGCCCATCCGCTGATTACTATTTTGCGCGAGGAAGTCACCGGCCTGCCGCCGGAAGACTGGGGTACGGCAATCGTTGCGACCGGCCCGCTGACGGCGCCGTCATTGGCAGACGCCATCGCCGCACACACCGATGCCGATGCGCTGGCCTTTTTCGATGCGATTGCCCCCATCGTGCATTTCGATTCGATCAATATGGATGTGTGCTGGTTCCAGTCGCGCTACGACAAGGTCGGTCCCGGCGGCACCGGCAAGGATTACATCAACTGCCCGCTCGACAAGGCGCAGTATGAGGCTTTCATCGCAGCGCTGATCGAGGGCGATACGACCGATTTCAAGGAATGGGAAGGCACGCCCTATTTCGACGGCTGCCTGCCCATCGAGGTGATGGCGGAACGCGGGCCCGAAACATTGCGTCACGGGCCGATGAAGCCCATGGGTCTGACGAATGCGCATAATCCGACCGTCAAACCCTATGCGGTGGTGCAATTGCGGCAGGATAATGCGCTCGGCACGCTCTACAATATGGTCGGCTTTCAGACCAAGCTGAAATACGGCTCGCAGACCGGCATTTTCAAGATGATTCCGGGCTTGGAGAATGCCGAATTCGCGCGTCTGGGCGGGTTGCACCGCAATACATACCTTAACTCTCCCGTGCTGCTCGATAATGTTTTGCGACTGAAATCACGACCCTCGCTTCGCTTTGCCGGACAGGTCACGGGTTGTGAAGGCTATGTCGAATCCTCGGCAATCGGCCTTCTGGCCGGACGCTTTACAGTCGCCGAAAAGCGTGGGCAAACAGCCGTACCACCGCCGCTCACAACCGCTTTTGGCGCATTGCTGGGCCATATTACCGGCGGCCAT
>JAATGD010000141.1 GCA_015654965.1 Hyphomicrobiales bacterium | reverse complement strand
GTCAAGCAAGCCGATCCATGCGTAAACCCGCAAGAGAAACGAGGTCCACAAAGGCAGAATGACGATCAGCAGCAGGATATTGCGCTTGTTCGCGGGCGCGCGCGCGATGGCATAGGCCATCGGATACCCCAGCAGCAGGCACAGAGCCGTGGAAATCGCCGCGATTTTCAGCGAGTTCAGATAGGCGCGCAGGTAAATGTCTTCCGACGCGATGAACTTGAAATTGTCGAAGGTCAGGACAAACGAAATATGGCTGTCATCGATCCAGTTGATCAGGGCGGAAAATGGCGGCTGTGTCTGCAAGGCATCCGCGAAGCTGATCTTCAGAACAATGAAAAATGGCACCAGAAAGAACAGAAGCATCCAGACATAGGGAATAGAGATCAGCATATGTCGCCAGGAATCCGA
The DNA here is from genome assembly GCA_015654965.1 of Hyphomicrobiales bacterium. GTDB lineage: Bacteria > Pseudomonadota > Alphaproteobacteria > Rhizobiales > Rhizobiaceae > Brucella. Next base: position 3,631 of record JAATGD010000141.1, on the reverse strand, counting down.
CAGCGCGCGGGCGAACTGGCGCAAGCGTGAGGAAAAAGGCCCGCTCATTCGGTCAACAGTACCGCGGCAGCGGGCTCCCAGCTCAGATGGACCTGCTCATCCCAATCCATGCGATGCTGCAGGGATCTTGCCGCATTCGACTCCGTGACCGAAATGATCTTGCCATCCGGCGTCTTGATCCGATAGCAGGTCAGCCCGCCGAAATAGCCGAGCTCCCAGACGCTTCCAGCAAGACGGTTGACGTTTCCCGGTTTGGGCTCGCGTGACAGCGTGATTTTCTCTGGACGGACCGCAACCCAGACCGTGGCTCCGGGCGGCAGCGGGGCGCCAGCATGCTCGATCCCCATTTGAGCCCCCGTCTCCTCGCTCCTGACAGACAGAATCCCGTTTTCAAGACTGGTGACGCGGCCCTCGAAAATATTGATCGTGCCGATGAAATTCGCGGTGAAACGGCAGTTGGGATATTCATAAACCTCGACCGGGCGGCCCACCTGAAAAACCTGCCCCTTGTTCATCACGGCGATGCGGGTGGAGAGCGTCATCGCCTCCTCCTGATCGTGGGTCACGACAATGAAGGTGATGCCGACCTTGTCCTGAATATTCATCAACTCATATTGCGTCTGTTCGCGCAGCTTCTTGTCGAGCGCGGCCAGCGGCTCGTCCAGCAGCAGGGCCTTGGGACGCTTGACCAGCGCGCGGGCAAGCGCAACGCGCTGGCGCTGTCCGCCAGACAATTGATGCGCCTTGCGGCTGGCATAGGGCAGCATCTGCACCAGATTGAGCGCGTCCTCGACCCGCTCCCTGATTTCGCGCCGGGGCACACCCTCTTTTTTCAGGCCATAGGCCACATTGTCGAAGACGCCCATGTGCGGGAACAGCGCATAGGACTGGAACATCATGTTGACGGGCCGCTCATAGGGCGGCACGCCCGCCATATCCTGCCCGTCGATGATGATGCGGCCGCTCGACGGCGTCTCGAATCCCGCGATCATCCGCAGCAGGGTGGTCTTGCCGCAACCGGACCCGCCCAGCAACGAGAACAGTTCACCCTTGTAGATCTTCAGGCTCACATCATCGAGGGCCGTGAACGTGCCGAAACTCTTCGACACGCTCTGGATTTCGATGAAGGGTTTTTCCGACGGCGAGAGCCAGGGCTGCACCGGGTTCTGCGGCCTATCACGGTTGCCGTTCGGATTCATTCAGGTTACTCGCCCTGTTTGAATTCAGTGAAGACACGGGTGCGTAGACGCTCGATCTTGGGCGGCAGCGGCTTGTCGCCATAGAGACGTTTCATGGTTTCAGCATCCGGATAAATCGCCGGATTTCCCGAGATGCTCTTGTCGACATATTGCGTGGCCGCAAGGTTCGCATTGGCGTAGTTGGTGTAATCGGTGATCTTCGCGGCAGCTTCAGGTTGCTGGATGAAGTTGAGGAAGGCCAGCGCATTATCCACGTGCTTGGCGTCAGCAGGGATGAAGGCGGCGTCAAACCAGAGCGCCGATCCCTACTTGGGAACCGTGTAAGCAAGATTGATCTTGAGCCCGGCCTTTTCGGCATTCGTCGTCGCTGTGGCGTAGTCACCCGACCATGTCATGGCAAGGCAGATGGACTTGTTCGGCAGAGCCGTCAGATACTGTGTGTTATCAAAGCTGCGGATATAGGGACGCACCTTCATCAAGGCTTCCTTGGCCTTGGCATAGTCAGCCGGGTTCACCGAATTGGGATCAAGCCCCAGCCAGGACAGCGCCATCGGCACGACGTCGGCCGGGCTGTCAAAAAAGCTGACGCCGCAGTCCTTGAACTTCGAGATCACGGCTGGATCCAGCACCATGGCATAGGATTGCGTAGGCGCATCAGGCATGCGCGCCTTGATCATATCCACATTGTAGGTAAAGCCGGTTGTTCCCCACATATAGGGAACGCCATAATTTCCACCCGCGTCATAGGCCGCATAAGCCTTCATGATCTTGGGGTCGAGATTTTTCAGATTTGGAATTTTGGATTTGTCGAGCTTGAGAAAGATGCCCGCCTTGATGTTCTGGGGACCATAGCTTGAGGCGGAATGGATGACAATATCGTAGCCTGTGTGCCCCGCCATCAGCTTGGCCTGGACTGTTTCCGACGAGTCATAGGTGTCGTAAACTACCTTGATGCCTGTCGCCCTGGTGAAATCAGCGATGGTCGTTTCACCGATATAATCCGCCCAGTTATAGATGTAGAGCGTTTTTTCGTCATCATCGGCCCGCGCCGGCGCAGATGCGAGAGTCCCGACAGCCAGACCAAGCGCAAGCGTACATAATCCAAGCTTTTTCATCTTGCCTCTCCGTATCGGGATTATATGCGGCAAAGCGCGCATTCCCCATGAACTTGTTCAGCCAGACAGCACCTCTTTCAGAACACTAGCAATATACGTACCAAACACATCGCCACAGACGAAAAAGATTTCCACACAAACAGACTCAGTCTCGACAGGTTAAAAATGACATGGGCCTAGCATTCTTTTTGCACAACGATTTCGTTGAGCATTTCGCCGACGGTTCAAAAATGAACGCCGCGATAATGTAAAAAGACCCATAATAACTGTACAGGGATCATATTGTAGTATCGGCGATATTCCGCCTCCGCCCTCAGAGAGCTGTTGTTCCCTCAATTCCACGCTTCAGCAATGAACGCGCAATGATGATACGCTGGATTTCACTGGTCCCCTCCCATATCCGGTCTACACGCACTTCGCGATAGAACCGCTCGGCCACGTTTTCACGCATGTAGCCCCGCCCGCCAAAAATCTGCACGGCGCGGTCGGCAACACGGCCGACCATTTCGGATGCGTAAAGCTTCGTCATTGAACAAAGCGCATGCAAGCTCTTTGTATCTTCACCGCGATCATGTGCGGCTGCACAATTATAGGTCATCAGGCGAGCGGCCCAGAGCTCCGTGATCGAATCAGCCAGCATGAACTGGATCGCCTGATATTCCGTAATCGGCTGACCGGAAATCACGCGCGCCTTGGCGAAGGCCATGGCTTCATCAATGAGACGCTGGGCCGCGCCGCAGGAGCGCGCTGCAATCATCAGCCGTTCACGCCGGAACCAGGTGTGGGTGAACTGCATGCCAGCCCCCTCCTCGCCGATCAGATTTTCGGCAGGGATAAAGACATTGTTGAAGCGATAGATCGGATGCTCATCATTATAGGTGTGCGTGTATTTTGGAATGCGCACCAGCTCGACGCCTTCGCTGTCCTTGTCGAGAAAGAACAGGGCGTGCTTGCCCGCATTGGGGCCATCGGCGAGCTTGGCCTGGAGCACGAAGAAGTCCGCAAGGTTGGCGCTCGTGACGTGCCATTTCTCTCCCGTAACGCGGTAGCCATTTCCATCCCGGCGCGCGCTCGTCACAATGTCATCAACATCGGAACCGGCCCCCTCCTCCGTGATGGCATAAGCTTCCTGCTTTTCGTTGCGCATGATCGGGATGATGTATTTTTTGAGTTGCTCCGGCGTGCAGGCGTCAAAAAACCATTTGTGCGATTCACCGAAACACCAGCCGAGCGCATTTGTGCAGCGGCCGATCTGTTCATAGATCGCGACCTGCGCCATGTTGGGCAGCGCGAGCCCGCCATATTCCTTCGGCGCAT
>JAATGD010000373.1 GCA_015654965.1 Hyphomicrobiales bacterium | reverse complement strand
TGAAATTGCGCTTATGGGATTGGGCGCCATTCTCAAGAACTTGCCCGGACTCATGTTGCGTATTCGCCAGACAGCACGGCAGATCGTGGCTGAAAAGCCGGATTGTGTCCTGTTGATAGACAGCCCCGATTTTACGCATCGGGTGGCTAAAAAAATCCGCGTGGCGGATGCATCCATTCCCATCGTCAAATATATCGCGCCGAGTGTGTGGGCATGGCGGCCGCAACGTGCGCGGGCTATGCGGGCCTCTATTGACCATGTGCTGACGGTTTTGCCCTTTGAAGTCGAGGTCATGCAACAGTTGAGCGGTCCGCCCGCAACCTATGTTGGCCATCGCCTGACAAGCCATGAACCCATATTGCGTGCGCGTGCCGCGCAAATTGGGCTGGAGCCGCAGCGGTTTGAAAACGAAACGCGCACGCTTCTGTTGTTGCCCGGATCGCGCCGCAGTGAAATCCAGATGCTCATGGAGCCGTTTGGCAAGACCATTGCAGAGTTGGCTCAACGGGTGGAAAAGCTGGAAGTCATCCTGCCGACCCTGCCGCGTATTGAGACGATGGTGCGGGAATTGTCGCGTGACTGGCCCGTCAAGCCGTTGATTGTGGTTGGCGATGAAGAAAAGTGGAAAGCTTTTTCGCGCGCCGATGCGGCCCTTGCCGCATCCGGTACGGTTTCGCTGGAACTGGCGCTGTCGCGTATTCCAAGCGTGCTTTCCTATAAGGCGGACTGGTTTGCGAAGAAATTCCTGATGCCGAAAATCACCATCTGGAGTGCGGCTCTGCCTAATATCATTGCGGATGAGCCGGTGGTGCCTGAATATTTCAACGAGTTCGTGCGCCCCGGAATGCTGGCGCGTAATCTCGAGCGGTTGATGTCTCCGGGGTCGGCGCGGCAAGCGCAACTCGATGGTTTTGATGGTGTGGCCCGTGTCATGTCCACCCAACAGCCCTCGGGTGAAATCGGTGCACGGGTTTTGCTCGGCCTGATCAGGCAGCCTGTGTAAGCTTCTCCTCAATTTCCTGTCTCTCTGCGCGTGATCATCGACCTTCTTTTGATGATGGTCGAAAATGTCCTGATTATTTTGCCCGTTCCTTATTGCAATTCATTTGCAATTGCATGATATAGGAGCCTTAAGAGATTCCTTTTGCAAATACTTCTTAACTGCAAGAGGGGGTTAAATATGATAGGTACGATGCAACAGGAGGCAGATATATGCTCGACAGAATGAGACGACTGGTCTTGACCGGAATGATAGGGGCGGGCTTGTCGGCCATGCTCACCATCATCCCGGCCAGCGCGCAGGAGAAGTTCAAGGCGGTCACGACCTTTACCGTCATTGCCGATATTGCGCGCAATGTTGCAGGCGATGCGGCGGTCGTTGAATCGATCACCAAGCCGGGCGCTGAAATCCATAATTATCAGCCGACGCCGGGCGATATCAAGCGGGCGCAGGGCGCGCAGCTTATCCTGTGGAACGGGCTTAACCTCGAACTGTGGTTTGAGAAATTCTTCCAGAACCTGAAGGATGTGCCGAGCGTCACCGTCTCGGATGGCGTTGTGCCGATGGGCATCACCGAAGGCCCTTATGAAGGGAAGCCCAATCCGCATGCATGGATGTCGCCGACGGCTGCATTGATCTATGTCGACAATATCCGCGATGCTTTCGTCAAATATGATCCGGCCAATGCGGAAACCTACAAGGCCAATGCCGAAAACTATAAGGACAAGATCAAGGCGGCGATTGATCCGCTCAAGGAGAAGCTGACGAGCGTTCCCGAAGACAAGCGCTGGCTGGTGTCGAGCGAGGGCGCGTTTTCCTATCTCGCGCGCGATTTCGGCCTCAAGGAACTTTACCTCTGGCCGATCAATGCCGATCAGCAGGGCACACCGCAACAGGTGCGCAAGGTGATCGATGCGGTGCGTGAACATGGCATTACGGTTGTCTTCTCGGAAAGCACGATTTCAGCTGCTCCCGCCGAGCAGGTGGCGCGTGAAACGGGTGCCAAATATGGCGGTGTGCTCTATGTGGATTCGCTGACCGATACCGACGGTCCGGTACCGACCTATATTGATCTTTTGCGCGTCACTTCCGACACCATCGTCAAGGGTCTGACGGGTTCGTAATGGGCGACAACAGGAAGACAGGTCGCCCGTCTTGAACGGGCGACCTGTGCGTTTGAAGAAACCAAGGGGATATCGGATGAATGCTCAACCCGACCGTCGCGAACTCACCGGTTCCAAGGGCGACGGAATTCTGGTGGATGGTGCCACCGTCACCTACAGGAACGGGCATACGGCGCTTCGTGATGCAAGTTTTGAAATACCGACCGGAACCATAACGGCTCTCGTGGGCGTAAACGGTTCTGGAAAATCCACGCTTTTCAAGGCGATCATGGGTTTTGTCCGGCTGGCAAAGGGCACGATCCGGGTTCTTGGCATGCCCGTCAAGGATGCCTTGCGCAACAATCTTGTCGCCTATGTGCCGCAAGCCGAGGAAGTGGACTGGAATTTTCCGGTGCTGGTCGAGGATGTGGTGATGATGGGACGTTATGGCCATATGGGCATGATGCGTATCCCCAAGGCTGCAGATCATGAAGCCGTGTCGACGGCGCTGGAACGCGTGAATATGAGCGCGTTTCGCAAGCGGCAGATCGGGGAATTGTCGGGCGGGCAGAAGAAACGAGTGTTTCTTGCGCGCGCGCTGGCGCAGGATGGCCGCGTCATTCTGCTTGACGAACCTTTTACCGGCGTCGATGTGAAAACCGAAGAGCAGATCATCACGCTTTTGCGCGAATTGCGCGATGAAGGCCGCGTGATGCTGGTTTCCACCCATAATCTCGGCTCGGTGCCGGAGTTTTGCGACCGTACCATTCTGATCAAGGGCACGGTTCTCGCTTACGGTCTGACGGTCGAGACATTTACGCAGGAAAATCTGGAAAAAACATTTGGCGGTGTTTTGCGCCATTTTGTGCTGAACGACGTGCATCACGACACACCGCGCTCCATTGGCGTCATCACCGATGACGAACGGCCGCTGATCATGCAGGGTGGCAAGGCAACCGCAAGGCAGGGCGGCGGGGAAGAGGGGCAGGGATGATGGATTTTATTCCACAAATGCTGCTGGAGCCATTTACCTATAATTATATGCTCGATGCCATGTGGGTCTCGGCACTGGTGGGCGGTGTATGTGCGTTTCTTTCGTGCTATCTGATGCTCAAGGGCTGGTCGCTGATTGGCGACGCGCTTTCGCATTCCATCGTTCCGGGCGTGGCCGGGGCCTATATGCTTGGCCTGCCATTCGCCATCGGTGCCTTTTTCTCCGGTGGTCTGGCGGCTGCCGCCATGCTGTTTTTGAACCAGCGCACGAAGCTGAAAGAAGACGCCATTATCGGCCTGATATTTTCGGCCTTCTTCGGTCTGGGCCTTTTCATGGTGTCGATCTCGCCCACTTCAGTGAATATCCAGACCATCGTGCTTGGCAATATTCTGGCGATAACCCCCGGCGACAAGTGGCAGCTTGCGATCATCGGTTTCGTGTCGCTGGCAATCCTTCTGGTCAAATGGAAGGACCTGATGGTGACTTTCTTCGATGAAAGCCATGCACGTTCCATCGGCCTCAACCCGACCGCGCTCAAGATCATGTTCTTCACGCTGTTGTCGGCTTCAACCGTTGCAGCACTTCAGACGGTTGGCGCCTTTCTGGTCATCTGCATGGTGGTGACACCGGGGGCAACCGCCTATCTTCTGACCGACCGCTTTCCGCGCCTTCTGGTGATTGCCGTCATCATCGGGGCCATGACCAGCTTCATTGGCGCTTATGCGAGCTATTTCCTTGATGGCGCGACGGGTGGCATCATCGTGGTGCTCCAGACGGCGATATTCCTGATTGCCTTCTTCTTTGCGCCCAAGCACGGCATGCTGGCGGCACGCAGACGCGCGGCCCGGACGCAGGAGGTGCAGTCATGAATATTTTGAACACATTGCTTGCGCCGTTTGAATTCGACTTCATGATCAATGCGCTCCTGATTTCGGTCATCGTCGCCATTCCGATGGCGCTTCTGTCGTGCTTTCTGGTGCTGAAAGGCTGGTCGCTGATGGGCGACGCCATCAGTCATGCGGTTTTTCCCGGCGTCGTCATTGCCTATGCGGTGGGCTTTCCCTATGCCATCGGCGCTTTCCTCGCTGGCATGTTCTGTGCCGTCGCGAGCGGGTTCCTCAAGGATAACAGCCGCATCAAGCAGGATACGGTGATGGGCGTGGTCTTTTCCGGCATGTTCGGGCTGGGGCTGGTGCTTTATATCAAGATCAGGCCCGAAGTGCATCTCGATCATATCCTGTTCGGCGATATGCTGGGGGTGGCTTATAGCGATATCGCACAGGCTGGTCTGATCGCACTGCTAACCGCCGGTATCATCATCGTCAAATGGAAGGATTTTCTTCTGCATGCTTTCGATCCCGCGCAGGCGCGTGCGGTAGGCCTTCGGGTCCATTGGCTCCATTATGGCCTGCTAAGCCTGATTTCGCTGACCATTGTTGGCGCGCTTCAGGCGCTGGGGATCATTCTGGCCATTTCCATGCTGATTGCACCCGGAGCCATCGCCTTTCTCCTGACCCGCAAATTCTCCACCATGCTGTTGCTGGCGGCAAGCATTGCGGCGGTTGCGTCTTTCGTGGGCGTCTATGTGTCGTTCTTCATCGACAGCGCACCGGCACCGACCATCGTGCTTCTGCTTTCGGCTGCTTTCGTGGCGGCATTCATCCATGCAACGCGGAGGGCAGCGCGGATTGAAGCATCGCAAATGCCCTGATCAGGGCGTTTGCGCGGCAAGATGCTGCGCCAGATCGCGGGCTGCCACCGGAAGCGTGTCGATTGCGCGGATGCAAAGCGACAATTGCCGTGTCGCCCATTTGTCCATAAGCGGGACAGATGCGACTTTTGTCGTCCGCTTGAGACGGCGGGCTGCCGTCTCGGGGATGATGGCAAGCCCGACTCCTGCACAAACCATGGCCCCAAGCCCCTCGAATGTGCGCAGCCGCGTGCGCATTTTGAGTTTCGCGCCAAGGCGATTGGCGTGGGCTTCGATATGATCGGCGAGTGCACCCGCGCCCAAGCCCACGAAAGGCTCATGCAGAACATCGGCAAGGCTGAGGGTTTTCTTCTGGCAAAGCGCGTGGTCCGTGGGCACGATCACGACCAGCCGGTCAATGGTGAAGGGCAGGAGCTGGAGGTTGTCGGTTTCGACCGCATCCGACAGTATACCGATATCGGCAAAGCCGCCCGCAATGGCGCGGGCGATTTCACTGCTTGACCGTTCCTTGAGGTCGATATAGATTTGCGGGTTTTGGGCCATCCAGCGGGCCAGAGGGGCGGGCAGGTGTTCGGTCATCGCCGCGGTATTGGCGAGAAGCCGCACCGAAAGGCGCATGCCGCGCGCGTGGCTGGTGAGGTCCTCGTGCATGTTCGACATTTGCCGCAACACGATGCGGGCATGATGGACGAGCGCCATACCTGCATCGGTCAGCGTGATCCCGCGTCGTCCACGCTCAAGAAGTTTTACCTGGCCGATCAGTTCCATATCGCGCAGCCGCTCGCTTGCGGCAGGCAGCGACAGGCCCATATCGGCGGCGCCATGGGTGATACTGCCAGCGTCCGCCACACAGAGAAACAGCCGCAGGTCGGTCAGATCGTAGCGCATGGTGCCTTCTCATTTCTGCCTTCGGTTTTGACGAAGGTAGAATACGGAATTCCCGCATTTTAGAAAGCGGATATTCGGTTATAGCGGGTGCATGGATTTTTCAGTCGCACTTCTTATCATGATCGCCTTCACCTTTCTGGGGGCCGGCTTCGTCAAGGGCCTGACCGGCATGGGTTTGCCGACGGTCGCCATGGGGATATTGGGCGCGCTCATTTCACCGATGACGGCAGCAAGCCTGTTGATTGTGCCGTCTTTCGTCACCAATGTATGGCAATTGCTGGCAGGGCCGGATTTTCGCACACTTATCAGGCGTCTCAGGTCAATGATGCTGATGATCGTCATCGGCACCTTGGCAGGCGCATCGGTGCTTGTGCATGGGAAAAGCAGCCTGACCACGATGCTGCTCGGACTTTGCCTGATGTTTTATGCGACTTACAGCCTTTTTGCGCGGCAATTGGATATTGCCCAAAGACACGAAGTCTGGCTGTCGCCACTGGTGGGGCTTGTGACCGGGCTTGTCACGGGCGCGACCGGCGTCTTCGTCATTCCCGCCGTTCCCTATTTGCAGGCGCTGGGGTTGCAGAAAGACGATCTGGTGCAGGCATTGGGCCTGTCGTTTACAGTCTCGACCGTGGCACTCGCCGCAGCCCTGTCCTCACGACAGGCCTTTGGCGGGGATATTTTTGCGATATCGTTTCTCGCGATCCTTCCCGCTCTTGCGGGTATGGGACTGGGGCAGGTGTTGCGACAGAAAATCAGCCCACAACGGTTCCGGCGATGGTTTCTGATTGGCCTGTTTGCGTTGGGCTGCAAAATGGTGTTTCGGCAGATTGCCTATTGAATAAAAAGCCATTTTTGGGCAGGGTCGTCGCCTGTGACAATGTCAGGTGAGTGTCTATGTCCGTCCAACGCGTAAGTTTTTATATTCTTCTGGCGCTTGTCACGATCGCCTTCGCATGGCTGCTCATACCCTATTACACAGCCGTTTTATGGGCCGTCATCCTTGCCGTTATTTTTTATCCAGTGCAGCAATATCTGGTGCGGATTTTCAGTGGGCGGCGCAATCTGGCTGCAATCCTTTCGGTGCTGATGTGCATCTGCCTTGTCATCATTCCGGTGCTGATTATTTTCAGCTCGCTCGTGCAGGAAGGCAATGCCCTTTACCAGCGGCTGAGCACACGGCAATTCGACCTCAACGCCTATCTCAACAGTATCATTGCCGTTTTGCCCGACACATTGGAAGACTGGCTGAAACGCTTTGAACTGGGTGATTTCGCGGAATGGCGTTCGCGCATTTCGTCGGGCATCTTGCAGGGCAGCCAGCTTTTTGCGGGGCGACTGGTCAGTTTCGGGCAGAACACGGTGCAGTTTCTCATCGGTTTCGGCATCATGCTCTATCTGCTGTTTTTCCTGTTTCGCGACGGGGCCGATCTTGGGCGCGGTATCCGGCAGGCTATTCCGCTGAGCGACGGTTACACACGGCAGTTTCTGGATAAATTCACCGCCGTCATTCGCGCCACCGTCAAGGGCAATATCATCATCGCCATCATTCAGGGACTGATCGGTGGTACGGCCTTCTGGTTCCTCGGTATCGAGGCCGCGCTCCTCTGGGGCGTAATGATG
>JAATGD010000285.1 GCA_015654965.1 Hyphomicrobiales bacterium | reverse complement strand
TGATCGATCAGTTCCTGCGCTCAGGCAGCAATCATCGGACCGATGAATATGGCGGCTCGATTGAAAATCGTGCGCGTTTTCTGCTGGAAGTGGTCGAGGCCGTGACCAAGGCTGTCGGTGGCAGCAAGGTCGGCATTCGCCTGTCGCCGGTAACGCCCGCCAATGATGCGTCGGATCCTGATCCCCAGCCTTTGTTTGATTATGTCATTGAAAAGCTCGCCCCCTATGGGCTGGCCTACATTCACGTCATCGAGGGCGCCACGGGTGGCCCGCGCGATTTCCAGCAAGGCGAGCAGCCCTTTGATTATGCCCGGTTCAAGCAGGTCTATCGCGATGCAGGCGGCAAGGCTCTATGGATGGTCAATAACGGCTATGATCGTGCTTTGGCGCAAGAGGCTGTCTCCAGTGGACGCGCCGATCTGGTGGCATTCGGCAAGCCATTCATTGCTAATCCCGATCTGGTGTTGCGTCTCAAGGAGAATGCACCGCTCAACGAGCTGGACCAGCAAAACCTTTATGGCGGTGGTGCCAAAGGATATACGGATTATCCAGTGCTGGCTTGAATCATCAGGAAAGGAAGGGCCGCATCATGCGGCTCTTCTACATGTTATAGACGCGCCTTTGTCGAGCGCGGCGTGGCGAGCAACAGATTGGTTTCGCTGGCCTTGATGCCAGGCACAAGACGAATGCGCCGCAGGACGGCATCGAAATCGGTAAGCGTCGCCGCCCCCAGTTCAACGATCAGGTCAAAACGGCCATTGGTGGTGTGAACGGCCGATATTTCGGAAAAACCGCCCAACGACTTGACCACGCGGTCCGCGACATGGCCTTCGATTTCGATCATCATGATACCGCGAACGGGCAGATCGACCGCATCGGAACGCAAGATCACAGTATAGCCGAGAATATCGCCCGAACGTTCCAGCCGCTCCATGCGCGCACGCACGGTTGCGCGCGATACGCCTATATCAAGAGCGATATCGGATATGCTGCGGCGACCGTTGTGACGCAGGAGTGTTATCAGTTTTTCATCGAGATCGTCCATGCTTCCCTCATTTTGAGAGCCAAATCTGACAATTTGATAAAGCAAACCGATATATTTGCCAATCCGTATGGTTCACATCGCCAAGCACAAATGTTCAATCTTGGGAGAAAGGTTTTAAAAGGAGATGCCTTTGATGCACTGCAAGATTTTGGGATTGCCGGTTCAGGAAGGAACAGGCCGTCTGGGCTGCAATATGGGGCCGGACGGTTATCGTGCTGCCGGTATTGCGGATGCCATTCGCGAACTTGGACATGCCTATACCGATCTTGGCAATCTTGTGCCTGCACCAAAACGCCCTCTCGGTCATCCCAACCCGGCCATCAAGGCTCTTCCTGATGCAGTTGCGTGGATTGAGGCGATCAGCGAAGCCGCCTATCGTGAAAGCGAAGAAGGGTTTCCGATATTTCTCGGTGGCGATCATCTTCTGGCCGCTGGCACCGTTCCGGGCATTGCCCGTCGCGCGGCGGAAAAAGGCCGCAAGCAGTTCGTGCTCTGGCTCGATGCGCATACGGATTTCCACACGCTGGAAACCACCGATAGTGGCAATCTGCATGGTACGCCGGTTGCCTATTATACCGGACAAAAAGGCTTTGAAGGCTATTTTCCGCCGCTTGCAGCCGCCATCGATCCGCAAAATGTCTGCATGATGGGCATTCGCAGCGTCGATCCGGCGGAACGCCTTGCCATCCAGAAAACCAAAGTCTCGGTCTTCGATATGCGTTTGATCGATGAGCATGGTGTGTCGACGCTTTTGCGGCGTTTCATCGATCGGGTGAAATCGGAAAACGGCCTGCTGCATGTGAGCCTCGATGTCGATTTTCTCGACCCGTCCATCGCACCGGCTGTCGGTACCACCGTTCCCGGAGGGGCAACTTTCCGTGAGGCGCATCTCATCATGGAAACGTTGCATGATAGCAGGCTGGTGACAAGCCTCGATCTTGTTGAACTCAACCCGTTTCTCGATGAGCGCGGACGCACCGCGACTGTCATGGTGGATCTGATGGCGAGCCTTCTGGGCCGTAGCGTCATGGATCGCCCGACAATCAGTTATTAGGAACCATCATGACTCAGCCAAACCTGAATATCGTGCCTTTCGTCAGTGTCGATCACATGATGAAACTGGTCCTGTCGATCGGTGTCGAGACATTCTTGAAAGAACTTGCCGGCTATGTGGAAGAAGATTTCCGCCGCTGGGAAAGTTTTGACAAGACGTCACGCGTTGCTTCGCATTCCGATGAGGGTGTCATTGAACTGATGCCGACCAGTGACGGCACGCTTTACGGCTTCAAATATGTGAACGGGCATCCGAAGAATACGCGTGAAGGCTTGCAAACCGTGACCGCCTTTGGCGTGCTTTCGGATGTCGGCAGCGGTTACCCGATGCTTTTGACCGAAATGACAATCCTCACGGCCTTGCGCACCGCAGCGACGTCTGCCGTTGCAGCCAAATATCTGGCCGCCAAAGACGCACGCACCATGGCCATCATCGGCAATGGCGCGCAGAGCGAGTTTCAGGCCTTAGCATTCAAGGCGCTGCTCGGTATCGACAGGCTGCGTCTTTACGACATTGACCCACAGGCGACGGAAAAATGTATCCGTAATCTCACTAGTGCTGGCTTCGATATTGTTGCCTGCAAGAGCGTCGAAGAGGTGGTCGAAGGTGCCGATATCATCACGACCGTGACGGCTGACAAGGCGAATGCCACGATTCTGACCGACAACATGGTTGGCGCGGGTGTGCATATCAATGCTGTGGGTGGAGATTGCCCCGGCAAAACCGAGCTGCATGATGATATTTTGCGCCGCGCGGAGATTTTTGTCGAATATCCACCGCAGACCCGCATTGAGGGCGAAATCCAGCAATTGCCGGAAGATTATCCGGTCAATGAACTTTGGGAAGTGATTACGGGAAAAGCGCAAGGTCGCAAGGACGTGCGTCAGATCACCCTGTTTGATTCAGTCGGTTTTGCCACCGAAGATTTCTCGGCATTGCGTTATGTGCGCGATAAACTGACGGATACGGGTTTTTATGAGCAACTCGATCTTCTGGCCGATCCTGACGAACCGCGTGATCTATATGGTATGCTGCTGCGGCATGAAAAGCAGCTTCGAGCCGACAAGACCAAGCCCGCAGCCTGACATGCGATAACCCCATCATCTGTTCAGTTGGTGGGGTTTTCAGGAAAGGTCCTGCCGCGAATGGCGTGG
>JAATGD010000297.1 GCA_015654965.1 Hyphomicrobiales bacterium | reverse complement strand
TGGCGTCCGTCACCTTGCAGACCAGCGAAATGGCTTTCAGCCCATGGATCGTGGTCGGTGCGCAACCGGCAAAATCATTGGTGAGGTTGGTGCCCCAGCCAAAGCTCATGCGCACGCGCCCGTCGAAATGGCGATAGGTTTCCTCAATCGTATCGACATCGAGCGCATCGGAGAAAATGAGCAGTTTTTCGCGCGGGTCTTTTCCGCGCTGTTTCCACCATTCGATGATGCGTTCACCGCCTTCAATGGGCGGCGCGCTATCGGGGCGGAACCCGGTCCAGTCCGCAACCCAGTCGGGAGCCTCGCGCAGGAAAGACGCCGTGCCGAACGCGTCCGGCAACACGATCAGCAGATTGCCGCCATAATAGCGGTTCCAGTCCTGCAATACACGATAAGGGGCAGTGCGCAGTTCGTCGTCGGTATTTGCGAGTGCTGCCAGCACCATCGGCAATTCATGCGCATTGGTGCCGAGCGCTTCCAGATCGGTATCCATGGCGAGCAAAACGTTCGAGGTGCCGGTAAAGGCCGAGCCGATGCCTTCTTTGAGCGCCTCCACGCACCAGCGCTGCCAGAGAAAGGAATGGCGGCGGCGGGTGCCGAAATCGGAAATTTTCAGATCCGGCAATTCGCGCAGGCGTTCGACCTTGCTCCACATTTTGGCTTTGGCGCGGGCATAGAGCACGTCAAGCGAAAACGGCCCGAGATTTTTCATCGCGGCGCGCGAACGAAGCTCGTTGATGATGGCGAGCGCGGGAATTTCCCACATGGTGGTGTGCGACCAGTGGCCATGGAAGGTCAATTCATATTGGCCATTGCTGCGGCGCAGCTCATATTCGGGCAATTGGAAATCGGTCAGCCAGTGCAGAAATTCCGGCTGGAAAATCTGCTTGCGGCCATAAAAACTGTTGCCGGCAAGCCAGATCATTTCCTTCTTGGAAAAGCGCAATGTGCGGGCATGATCGAGCTGCGCGCGCAATTCGCCCTCGTCGATCTCGTCGGCGAGCCGCACGGAACTGGTGCGGTTGATCAGCGAGAACGTCGCGTCGACCTTGGGGTAAAGCCCCCAGATCATCTGCAACATCAGAAGCTTGTAAAAATCCGTATCCAGCAGGCTGCGGACGATCGGATCGAGCTTCCAGGCATGATTATAGACGCGCCGCGCGATATCGGTCTTGGCCATCACGGCCTCCATTGCATGACTATGCCGTAAGAAGACGGCAAAAAGAAAGGCGGGTTTTTCACCCGCCTTTCTAAAGACTTAATCAGGATTTGGGAAGCTCTACCACGATGTCAAACTCACCGGTGGGTTTTATGGCGATCCCCTCATCAGGTTTTGCAACCTTGCGGCCATTGAGCTTGATCGCCTTCTCCTTGGCTCCCGTTACCACCTTGACCCGGTAAAGCGCCTCACCGAAACGAAGGTCTGCTTCATAGCCGTCCCATTCCGGCGGCAGCGCCGGGGCAAGATGCAGCCGGTCGCCGCGTTTGGTGACACCGAGAATGCCTTCGGTTGCAACGCGGTAGAACCAGCCAGCCGAACCCGTATACCATGTCCAGCCGCCCTGCCCGCGCCGCGGTTCGACCGAATAGATGTCGGCGGCGATCACGTAAGGCTCGACACGATAGACATCCGGGTTGCGGCCATGATTGACGGGGCTGATGAGCGAGAACAGGCGCCATGCTTCCTGAGCCTTGCCCATGCGTGCCAGCGCCAGAATGGCCCATGTCGCGCCATGGGTATATTGGCCGCCATTTTCACGCACGCCCGGCGGATAGCCCTTGATATAGCCCGGCTCCTGCACGGTCTTGTCAAACGGCGGCGTGAAGAGCCGCAGCAATTCACCCTCCTCGTCGAGCAGGTGCTTTTCAAGCGAGGCCATCGCCTGTTCGGCGTGTTTGGGGTCAGCAACGCCCGAAAGTACGCTCCACGATTGCGCAATGGCGTCGATCTGGCATTCGTCGCTGTCTTTGGAGCCAAGCGGGCTTCCGTTGTCATAGAAGCCACGGCGATACCATTCGCCATCCCAGCCATCGCTGTTCAAAGCCTTGGTCAGGCTTTGCAGATGTTTTGTCCATGCCTTGGCATGTTTGGCATCGTTACGCGCTTCGGCAATCGGGATGAATTGCTTGAGTGTGTAGGCAAGGAACCAGCCCAGCCACACGCTTTCGCCCTCGCCATTGACGCCGACAAGGTTCATGCCGTCATTCCAGTCGCCACCCAGCATGAGCGGCAATCCGTGCTTGCCGGTGCGCTTGATCGCAAGATCGAGCGCCAGCACGCAATGTTCATAAAGGCTTGCGCTCTGTTCCGAGATTTCCGGCTCGTAGAAGGCGTCATGTTCGCCCTCTTCCAGTTTGCGGCCTTCAAGGAACGGCAGCACTTCATCGAGGATAGACTGGTCGCCCGTAGTTTCGACATAAAGCGAAGTGCCATAGCCAAGCCAGACCACATCATCCGAGATCAGCGTGCGAACACCCGCCCCCGTTGCAGGCAGCCACCAATGCTGCACATCGCCTTCGGGGAACTGACGCGAAGCCGCGTTGAGGATTTGCGCGCGCGCCAGTTTCGAATCAAGCAGCAGCAGCGAGAGCGTGTCCTGCAACTGGTCGCGGAAGCCGAAGGCACCGCTCGCCTGATAGAAGGCGGCACGCGCATAGATGCGGCAGGCGGTCGCCTGATAGGGCAGCCAGCCATTGACCAGAAGATCGAATGACGGATCGGGTGTCTTGACCTGAAGCGGGCTGACGAAATCCGCCCACTGCTTTTTCGAGGCTGCAAGCAGCGTATCGAACGACAGTTTGCGTGCGTCGTTCAGAAGCGCTTTGGCTTCCTTCTGGTCATCGGCATTGCCAAGCAGGAAGACGAGTTCGCGGCTTTCGCCCGGACCGACTTCGATGTCGAGCGCCAAGGCCGCGCAAGGATCGCGTCCAGCCTCGACCGTGCCCGACAGCGCCTTGCCATTGAGCACCACTTCGGGACTATCGACCGAGCCGGTCGTGCCGATGAACTCGCTGCGGTCGGCACTGACCGATTGCGGTTTTTCGCTTGCGGCAAAAAACGCCACCTGACCCGATTTGTCGGGATGATAGGGATTGCCCGCAAAGAGCGCGCCCAGTTCCTCATCGAGCGCAGGCACGATGAAAGGCACGTTCTTGGCACGTGCATTGCCCAGCACCCATTCGGCATAACCATAGACACGCAGCTTGCGCTTGGAACGGCCCTTGTTGGTGATGGTAAGGCGTGAAAGACGCAGCGGCTTTTCCGCGTCCACGATATGCGTAAGGTCAAGCGCCAGTTCGCCATGCTGCGCCGTGAAGGTCGAATAGCCGTGGCCGTGACAGGCTTCATAAGTCACCGCCTCGTCGCGCAGCACATTGGCGGTCGGCGCAAAGGAGCGTCCCGTTTCACGGTCGAGAATATAGATCGCCTCGCCCGGACGGTTGGTGACCGGATCATTCGCCCATGGGGTGATCTGGTAATCGCGGCTGTTGCCCGCCCATGTGAAGGCCGAACCTTCGGCAGAGACATCGAAGCCGAGATTGGAATTGACGATCACATTGATCCATGGATGTGGAGTGGAGGTGCGACCGTTGATGCGCACGACATAAGCACCATCCTCGGCAAAACCGCCATAGCCGTTCCAGAACAGCAACCCGTCGCCCGACGGGGCTTTCGGAGTGACCGGCTTTGGTTTGACGACCGGACGGCGTTCCTCGGCATTGCCGCGATCAAGGCTTACGGGCGCAAGCCCCGTGCCGCTTATACCCGGCAGTGCTCCTTGCTCGCCAAGCGCTGATTTTGCATCGCGCGCCGCGATATCGACGGTGATTTCCTCGCTGCGGCGCAATTGTTCGGCCAAAGAGCCGTTTTGCGCATGCATGACGATGCGGGCGGAGGCGAGCAGCGTGTTGAAACTTTCCTCACTCATCTGGTCGCGACGCACCGCAAAAATATGCGGCTGCTCGCCACCACGGGCGCGAAAACCTTCGATCAGCCAGTCGATGGCGCGTTGCGTATCCTGCGCATAGGAGAAGGCGCGTTCATTGACCGCCACCACATCGACGGTAAGCCCTTTCGAGCGCCAGTATTCCTGTGCGCGCAACACGCCGCGCAGCACTTCGAGATCGGCCTCGTTGTCGATACGCAGGGCAAAGATCGGATAATCGCCCGAAATCGACATCGGCCACAGGTCCGACTGTTTTCCCAGACCGCTGGCGATGGTTTCGGGAGGCTGGCGCAGGGTACGTTCGGGATAAAGCAGGTGGGCCGCGACCTTTTGGAAGTCGGCGGCTTCCGCAGGCTTGATGCCGATATGATAGAGCTGCACCTGCGAAGAAGTCCATGACAGCGTATATTCGCGGGCAAAAGCTTCCGGGTGCCGGTGCAATGCCACGGATTGTTCCACCGCATCACGGCTACCGCCTGCAAAGGTCCAGAATACGAGGCTGACCTTTTTATGCGCTGGCACGCGCACACGGGTGCGTACCGAGGCAATAGGGTCGAGAACGCAACCCTGACTGCCGGTAAATTTCGTATCCTGATCAAAAGCTATGGCATTGCGAAGCGAACGCCCACGCCCGATGAAGGCACGGCGATCGGTTTCGACCTCGATTTCGCGTACTGCTCCCGTGAGGTCAGCCACGAAATGCGCGACATGAATATCGGGGTCATTGGGCGCGCGCTTGCGACGTTTGGCAAAGATCGTCGAGCCGTTGTCCGAAATTTCGGTTTCGACGAACATCTTGGCAAAGGCCGGATGCGCGGCATCGCTGTCGCTATCCGTCAGGACCAGTTCGGCATAGGAGGTGACTTCGATCACGCGATCACGCGCGGAGGTGTTGATGATGTCAAGCCTGCGGCCTTCGCCATCGGATTCGGACGACACGATCACTTCCATGACCGTCTTGATATCGCCTGCGGTCTTGTAGAACTCGGCCTTGTCCTCGGTGAAGACGGTCTTGGTTTCTTCTTCCGCATTGCGCACCGGCTCGCCGGTCGCCGACCACCAGTAGCCGCTCTCCATGTCGCGCAGGAACAGGAAGGTGCCTTGCAGGTCTTCGGAAGCATCGGCATGGAAACGCGTGATGTCCCAATTGTGCCAGCGGCTGTAGCCGGAACCGTTGGCCGTCACCATCAGCGCATATTGGCCGTTCGACATCATATGCGTGGTGCGCGGAGCCTTGAACGGCTTGTCGATGATACGCATTGGCGCGTCGTCGAAGCCGCCGGAATCGACCCGCATCGGGTTTTCCGTCTTGGCATAGATCATCGGGATTTCGCGCGGGGCCTTTTCCTGCAACAGGAGTTCCGCCGCCTCGATCACCGGATCGGAATGGAAACGCTCGCGCATGCGACCTTCAAAGATCACATTGTTGACCGCAATGATCGCCATGCCGTGATGGTGGGCATAATAATTCTTCACCACAGCACATGTTTCGCCCTCACGCACACGCGACGGGGTAAAATCGACCGAATCATGGAAGCCGTAGCGGCCCAGCGCGCCAAGTTTTTCAAGACGCTTCAAGTTCGCCACCGCCGCTGCGGGCTGGTATTGCGCGGCAAGCAAGCTTGCATAGGGCGCGATCACCGCATTGCGCGACAGGCCACGTTGCAGACCCAGATTAGGCACGCCAAAATTGGAATATTGGTAATTCATGTAAGCGTCGCGCGCATTGAACGCCGCTTCCGAAATACCCCATGGCAGGCCGCGCGATGTCGCATAATCGATCTGGCGCTGCACGACGAGCTTGTTGGTCTGATCCAAGAGCGAACCAAGCGGCTCCGACATGACCAAGGGCGGCATCAGATATTCAAACATCGAGCCGGACCACGACAAGAGCGCGCCTTTCCAGCCCACCGGCACCAGAAGGCGGCCGAGCTTGAACCAATGCTCGACCGGAACATCGCCCTTGGCGATCGCGAACAGGCTCGCCAGACGCGCTTCGGAGGCGAGAAGATCGTAGCAGCTTTCATCCAGCTCGTTTTCCTGCACGCGGAAACCGATGGACAGAAGACGGCGTTCCTTGCGCTCAAGGAAGCTGAACTGCATGTCGAATGCGAGTTGGCGCGAGCGGTTTGCCAGATCGCGCAGGCGTTCACGAAGCGCGTCCGTATCGCGTCCGCCGATGGCGTCATCGGTATGCGCCGTGCAGGTATCGATCAGCAAATGCGCCCAG
>JAATGD010000137.1 GCA_015654965.1 Hyphomicrobiales bacterium | reverse complement strand
TTGGCGTAACGCTTCTCGGCATTGTCTCTGTTACCACTTTCGGCACCGAGAATGTTGCGGTCATGCGTCCCGGCGACACGATAAAGGTTCAGAATTATGCCTTGCGCTTTGAAGGTCTGCGCCCGCTTACAGGCCCGAATTTTACGGAAAACCGTGGCACATTCACGCTTCTGGATGCAAACGCCCGCAGTCTTGGCAAGCTAGAGCCGTCAAAACGCTTTTTCCCTGCTCGCCAGATGCCGACCACTGAATCCGGTATCAAAACGCTCTGGTTCAGCCAGGTCTATGTGGCGCTTGGTGATGAACCGGGGGATGGTTCGGCTGTCGTGCGTGTGTGGTGGAAGCCGCAGGTCACGCTCATCTGGTATGGCGCACTTGTCATGATGGTGGGAGCCTTGTTCTCGCTCGCGGACCGTCGCCTGCGCGTGGGCGCACCGGCAAAAAAGCGTAAAGTGCAGGCCTCGGCAAATGCGGAGGCAGCAGCATGAAATGGCGCAATCCTCTCGCAATGCTTGTCCTGATGGCAGCATTTGCTTTTCCGCTGAGCCTTGCCCATGCCGTCAACCCGGACGAAATCCTGCCCGATGCGGCATTGGAAAAGCGTGCGCGTTCGATTTCCGCAGAGCTGCGTTGCATGGTTTGCCAGAATGAATCGATTGATGATTCCAATGCCGAACTGGCGCGTGATCTGCGCCTTCTGGTGCGTGATCGTCTGAAAGCGGGCGATACGGATGCAGAGGTCCGGGATTTCATCGTCGCGCGTTACGGCGAATTCGTGCTTTTAAAGCCAAGGCTTTCGGCCCATACGGTCCTTCTTTGGGGCTTTCCGGTGATCGTGCTGCTGGTCGGAGGGGTTGCCATTGCGTTGGCTGCACGTGTTAAAGGCGGCAAGGGTGAAGCCATAAAGCCGCTTTCGCCGGATGAAAAAGGCGAACTCAAACGGCTTTTGAAAGACAAATAAGCAAAAATCCTTTTTCTCCGATAGAAACCTTACAAAACTTTCATGTTTTGGAAATTGAGCGGTAAGGTAGTCGTAACTATCTTCCGCTCTATAAGGTTTCACAGGGCCGCTTTATCTGCCGCTCAAAGTGCAGATAAGTTAAGCTCGACGATTGCTCGCAAGGAGAGATAAATGTCCAGAGCCACGATTTTCAATTACCGCAAGTCCGTTGCAACCGTTGCCATTTGCTCGGCACTGGCCGGGGCATTCGTTGCAACCGGACCTCTGGGTGTTTTCAACGAAGCACGTGCGCAGGCCGTACAGGTCGCACCCGTTGCAGCACCCGGATTTGCGGATCTGATTGAAAAGGTCCGCCCTGCCGTTGTCAGCGTGCGCGTCAAGAAAGACATACAGGAAACAGCGGATCGCGGCGGTTCGCAGGGTTTTGGTTCGCAGGGTTTTGATCAGCTTCCCGACGATCATCCGCTCAAGCGTTTCTTCCGTGATTTCGGCATGGAACCACGTGGCGATGCGCGCCCTGAAGGTCGTCGTGGACCTGGCAAGCGCCCCGGTGGCCGTCCGGGCCATGAACGCCCCGTGGCACAAGGCTCCGGCTTCTTCATTTCCGATGACGGTTATGTCGTCACCAACAATCACGTGGTTTCCGATGGCGATGCCTATACGGTCGTCATGGATGACGGCACCGAATATGATGCAAAGCTGATTGGCACCGATCCGCGCACCGATCTTGCCGTCCTCAAGGTCGATCAGCCCAAGCAGAAATTTACCTATGTTGCTCTGGGCGATGACAGCAAGATCAGGATCGGCGACTGGGTCGTGGCCGTAGGCAATCCGTTCGGCCTGGGTGGCACGGTGACATCAGGTATCGTTTCGGCACGTGGTCGTGATATCGGCGCTGGTCCCTATGACGATTTCATCCAGATCGATGCCGCCGTCAACAAGGGCAATTCGGGCGGCCCGACCTTCAATCTCTCGGGGCAGGTGATCGGCATCAACACCGCCATCTTCTCGCCTTCGGGCGGCAGCGTCGGCATTGCCTTCGCCATTCCCGCCTCGACAGCCAGGCAGGTCGTGGACCAGCTGATCAAGAAGGGCTCGGTCGAACGCGGCTGGATCGGTGTGCAAATCCAGCCCGTGACCAAGGATATTGCGGCGTCTCTCGGACTTGCTGAAGAAAAGGGCGCAATCGTGGCCTCTCCTCAGAAGGACGGCCCGGCTGATAAGGCGGGCATCAAGGCCGGTGACGTGATCACGGCCGTGAATGGCGAAAAAGTCGAAGATCCGCGTGATCTGGCGCGCAAGGTTGCCGCCATCAATCCGGGTGAAAAGGCAGCCGTGACGGTCTGGCGTCAGAACAAGGCGCAGGAAATCGATTTGAAAATCGAAGCCATGCCGAATGATCTCAAGCAGCCGGGCGTGCCATCATCACCTGATCAGGGTGAATCCAAGAGCGAAACGCTCGACAATTACGGCCTGACCGTTGTTCCGTCGGAGGATGGTGATGGTGTGGTTGTGACCAACGTGGATTCCGACAGCGATGCTGCTGATCGTGGCATCCGCTCGGGCGACGTGATCGTCAGCGTCAACAACCAGACCGTGAAGAACGCCACGGATATCGACAAGGCGATAGGTGACGCTTCCAAGGCTGGACGCAAGGCGGTGCTGTTGCAGGTACAGAGCAATGACCAGAGCCGTTTCGTGGCCCTCCCCATTGATCAGGGCTGATGCCGTAATGGCGAACATTTTTTGACGTGCTAAGGTGCCAGACAGGAAACTGTCTGGCATCGTCATGTTGATAGAAGCAATGTAGGAAGCGCATGAAGATTCTCGTTATCGAAGACGACCGCGAAGCGGCCCGCTATCTGGAAAAGGCTTTTACAGAAGCCGGACACCTTGCCGACATTGCGGGGGATGGTGAGACGGGTTATGCGCTGGCGGAAAACGGCAATTATGACGTGCTGGTCGTTGACCGCATGCTGCCCAAGCGCGACGGACTTTCAGTGGTCGCGGGCTTGCGCGCCAAGGGCGTGGAAACGCCGGTATTGATCCTCTCGGCACTTGGCGAGGTCGATGACCGCGTGACGGGGCTTCGTGCGGGCGGCGACGATTATCTCACAAAACCCTATGCTTTTTCCGAACTTCTGGCCCGTGTCGAGGTCCTGCAACGCCGTTCCAGCCCACGTGAGGCGGATACGATCTATCGTGTCGGCGATCTGGAACTCGACCGGCTGGCCCATACCGCCCGGCGTCAGGATGTCGACATCACGCTGCAACCGCGCGAGTTCCGGCTGCTGGAATATCTGATGCGCCATGCCGGGCAGGTGGTCACGCGTACCATGCTGCTTGAAAATGTGTGGGATTATCATTTCGACCCGCAGACCAATGTGATCGACGTGCATATTTCGCGCTTGCGTTCAAAAATCGAAAAAGGTTTTGATGGCCCGCTGCTGCACACCGTGCGCGGTGCTGGTTACATGCTGAAAGCCGGTCGTGTCCGCTCGTCGGCTGCAAAGGCTGACTGATGGCGCGTTTCGCATCGCTCATGCGCACGACCGCCGTGCGCCTTACGACGCTTTACCTGCTGCTTTTTGCGGTCGGGGCCGTGGCGCTGGTTTTCTATATGACCAATATGTCGGCTTCCATGTTGACCAGCCAGACGCAGGAAGCGCTGGGCGAGGAAGTCGCAAGCGTCGGAAAAGCCTATGCGCGGGGTGGTATTCCACAACTCGTGCGCACCATCGATTACCGTTCGCGCCAGCCCGGAGCCTATCTTTATCTCGTTGCCGATCCTGCAGGCCGCATTCTGGCAGGCAATGTCGAAGGTGTCGAGCCGGGTGTTCTGGATACGGATGGCATTGTCGAACGCGCATTCCAGTACCGCCGTTATGCCGATCAGGGTGAGGAAACCGAACACAGGGCGGTTGCCGTGGTGATTGCGTTGCCCAATGGCATGCGGCTTCTGGTCGGGCGCGATCTGGGCGAGCCGGAACGGTTTCGCGATATCGTGCGCCGCTCGCTGATGCTGGCGCTGGGCATCATGGGGGTCGGCGCTTTCCTGATCTGGTTCTTTGTCGGACGCCGCGCGCTCAAGCGTATCGATGACGTGTCGCGCGCCTCGCAACGCATCATGGATGGTGATCTGACGGGACGTTTGCCGGTGAGCGGTTCCGGCGATGAATTTGATCGCCTCTCAGCCAATCTCAATGTCATGCTGGGCCGTATTCTGGAACTCAATGAAGGGCTGAAACAGGTTTCCGACAATATCGCTCATGATCTCAAGACGCCGCTTACTCGTTTGCGCAACCGTGCTGAGGAAGCGCTGTCGGGCAAGAAGGCGGGGCCTGAATATCGTGCGGCACTCGAAGATATCATCGGCGAATCCGATCAGCTGATCCGCACCTTCAATGCCATCCTGATGATCTCGCGGCTCGAAGCGGGCTATTCGACTGAAAATCTCGAAAACATGGAGGTGGCTCCCATCATGCGCGATGTGGCGGAAATGTATGAACCCGTGGCCGAGGATGCGGGTGTTGCGCTCAGCCTTGGTGCGCTGGACGAGGTGGCGCTATCGATCAACCGCGAACTCATTGGCCAGACCGTTTCCAATCTGGTGGACAATGCC
>JAATGD010000255.1 GCA_015654965.1 Hyphomicrobiales bacterium | reverse complement strand
GCGACCTGAAAACCGTCGCGGGCAAAGACACGCGCCGCGGAACACAGGATGAAATCACGTTTCATGCACTGTCCAGGCTTCATGCCGGATGCACCCGATGTTTTATCGGCAAGGCCGGACTTGCCGGTGCGGGCGCTTATATCGATTATGTCAGCAGCTTTCATGAACCATACATATGATGACTTGACGTTTTGGACAAGTGTGTCTAATTTGACATCTGTGTCAAATATGTTGTGACATAATGTATAGGTTATGGTTTATCCGGTTTTATTCCCGCACCCCGCTTGCTGATCGCGTCGGGTTGATTGTCGGTACAAAACCAGAAAAGTGTTGCAGATACAAATATCTATTGGCCCTCGACCCGTCCTGTGCGCGTCATGGTTTCATCCTCCCAAGCACTATTGATGATCCGGGATCGGGGTGAGGGTTTCACGAAACATTGATGAAAGCGCGTTCCCCCATGGCTTCCAGTCTTGTGCGCAATGGCATTGTCCTTGGCCTTCTTTCCGCGGTCGGGCCTTTTGCAATCGACATGTATTTGCCTGCATTGCCGACGATTGCAAACGACCTGCACGCTGAAACGAGCGCCGTGCAGATGAGCCTGCTTGCATTTTTCATCGCCCTTGCCCTGGCGCAACTTCTCTATGGGCCGCTGTCGGATATGGTTGGGCGTAAAATCCCGCTCTATAGCGGTCTGGCGCTTTTTGCGATCGGCAGTGTCGGTTCGGCGCTTGCCACCAATATCGATATTCTGGTGCTGTTTCGTTTTGTGCAGGGATTGGGTGCCGCAGCCGGCATGGTCATTCCGCGCGCTGTCGTGCGTGATCTACACACGGGTGTGGAGGCAGCGCGCCTCATGTCCTTGTTGATGCTGGTCTTTTCCGTGTCGCCGATTCTGGCGCCACTCACAGGCTCGGTGCTTATCAGCTTCTTCGGCTGGCGCGGTGTGTTCTGGGCGGTGTTTATCGCAGCCCTTGCCGCAATCATCATTGTGACGATTTTTCAGCGCGAGACGCGCACAGTCGAAGCGCGCCTTGAAAGCAGTATCGGCAGCGCATTGCGCAGCTATGGGCAGCTTTTGAAGAACCGGCATTTCCTCGGGCTGGTCTTCATCGGCGGATTCGGCATTGCTTCCTTTTTCGTCTATCTGGCTAATTCCTCTTTTGTGCTGATTGACCATTACGGCCTGACGCCGAACCAGTATGCGCTGGCTTTTTCGGCCAATGCGGTGTCGTTTTTCGGCGTTTCGCAATTGAATGGATGGCTTGGCATGCGCTTTGGTCTGCGCCGGGTCATGCGCTTTGCGATTTCCGGTTTTGCGGCGTCGATGCTTGCTCTCTATGCGGCCGCTTATATGGGGCACCATTCGCTATGGCTGGTCGCAACGCTGCTGTTTGTCGGCTATGGTTTTCTGGGGCTTGTGATCCCGACAATGGCGGTGCTGGCGTTGGAAGATCATGGCAGCATCGCAGGCACGGCATCCGCACTGATGGGCACGTTGCATTTTGCCATCGGCGGTATCGCCATCTGTGTGACCGGTTCCTTCTTCGATGGCAGCGTCGTGCCGATGGTGGGAGGTATTGCGGGCTGTGCCGTGATCGCATTCATGCTGACGCAATTCATCCTCTTGCGCCGTGCGGATGATTATGAAAGCCAAGTAACAGTCGTTTGATAAAAGGGGGGAAGTGGAGGCTTCTGTTGCCAGGTGCCTCCGAACCCCGCCTTGAGGGGCTAACCCCAAGGACTTTAGAGTGGGTTTCCCGCACCGCCATTAGGCAGCGAGAGCATAACCCTGAGCTTTGTTGTCATTTGCAACTACTCAATTGACCCGATAACGGTGGTATCATGCCGAGTAAAAGAGCGATCTTTACACCCTTGTCGATCCTGTTTCGCCCCCGCCAAAGCACAGAAATAAGAGACAATCCGCCTTTTACCCTGTGTTTTGGTGGAGGCGCCGGGTACCGCCCCCGGGTCCAATAGGTTTATTACACCGTCCATTTATCACCATAGCTGGCTTGCGCCAGCACGGCTTATATAGGCGCGGTTCATACGGATTGGAAGAGGGTATGCGGGATTTAACAGTATTCCCGGGTTTTCCAACCATCGGCTTTTATTCTCATTTCTGATTGACAGTCTGCTTTCTGTGGTCAATCCTCGCAACATATGGGGACCGGTCGGCATGAAGAATTTGCTTGCCTGTTCCATGGTCGCAAACGGGATGGTCTGTCCCAACGCAAGGAGACTGAATCAATGAGTGATTATATCGCGGACGTTCGTCGCTATGATGCTGCAGCCGACGAAGCGGTTGTTGGGAAAATCGTCAGCCATCTGGGCATTGCACTGCGTAATCGCGACTCTTCGCTCGTATCCGTTACCGACCCGGAAGAATTGAAGCGCGTGCGCGACAGCTGGGTTGCCAAGAAGCTGGGCGTTACCGATCCGGCTACAGCGGAAGAAGTGGTCAACCACGTCGCCGAAGTCATGCATGGCGACCGCAACAAACACCGCGTCACCTTCTATTATCTGGTGGCCAAGCAGCTGGGCAAGCTCGGCGATCTCTGATCGAACAATTCGTTTGATTGTGGAATGTGAACCCCGGTGTCCCGCACCGGGGTTTTGTCGTTATATTGGGCGTCAAACGAATCGGTCTTGGAAACTCCTATGCGCACCTATCTCGATCTTCTCCAGCATGTGCTCGACAATGGCGTCGATCGTGGCGACCGCACCGGAACGGGGACGCGTTCGGTGTTTGGCTATCAGATGCGTTTCAATCTGGAAGAGGGGTTTCCGGTCCTGACCACCAAGAAGCTGCATCTGCGCTCGATCATCCATGAATTGCTATGGTTTCTGCAAGGCGATACCAATATCGCGTATCTGAAGGAAAACGGCGTTACGATCTGGGATGAGTGGGCGGATGAAAATGGCGACCTTGGCCCGGTCTATGGCTATCAATGGCGCTCATGGCCAGCACCCGATGGCCGGCATATCGACCAGATCGCCAATCTTCTTAAGATGCTGCACGGCAATCCTTTATCGCGCCGCCTGATCGTCTCGGCATGGAACCCGGCGCTTATTGATGAAATGGCGCTACCGCCGTGCCATTGCCTGTTCCAGTTCTATGTCGCGGATGGAAGATTGTCTTGCCAGCTTTACCAGCGTTCGGCGGATATTTTTCTCGGTGTGCCGTTCAATATCGCATCCTATGCGTTGCTGACGATGATGATTGCACAGGTTACAGGTCTCAAACCGGGAGATTTCATTCACACGCTGGGGGATGCGCATCTTTACTCCAATCATTTCGATCAGGCGCGCGAGCAATTGAGCCGTACGCCGAAAAAACTCCCGGTCATGCAGATCAACCCGGATGTGAAAGACCTGTTTGGCTTCCGTTTTGCGGATTTCGCGTTGCGAGACTATGAAGCCGACCCGTCAATCAAGGCACCGATTGCGGTATGAGCGACATGCAAAAGCCTATGGTTTCCATTGTTGTCGCGGTCGCTGAAAATGGCGTGATCGGGCGTGATGGCGATATGCCGTGGAAATTATCCACTGATTTGAAACGCTTCAAGGCGCTCACTCTTGGCAAGCCGGTGATCATGGGACGCAAGACATGGGCATCGATTGGACGTCCATTGCCGGGGCGGGCCAATATCGTGATCACGCGCGATAAAGGTTTTCAGGCAGAGGGCGCGCATGTTGTCGGCTCGCTGGAAGAGGCTCTGTCGCTCGGACAAAAGCTTGCATCAGAAACGGGGGCAGATGAAATCTGTATCATGGGCGGCGGCACTATTTATGCGCAAGCTCTGCCAATGGTCGATCATGTGCATCTGACACGGGTTCTGGCCACCATTGATGGCGACACTTTTTTCCCCGATCTCGATGCACATCAATGGCAGCTTGTATCTGCCGAAGACATCCCTCAGGGTGAAAAAGACAGCCACGCGACACGCTATATGGTCTACAAAAGGCATAATGCGTAAAGCATAGCTTATAAAATTTGCCGCTTTGCGTTGAAAGCGGCCTTCCCGATGCCTATAAAACGGTAACATTAGTTGATGAAGGAAGGTGCATGGCGTCTTTCTTCTCGCGGACGAGAGGTAAGGATGCCCTGGAGTAATCAGAATGGCGGCGGCGGCCCATGGGGTGGCGGCGACAATAATAACAATAATAATGGCGGCCCATGGGGACAGGGACCGAAGGGGCCGAAGGGCGGCGGGCAGAATACGCCTCCCGATCTTGAAGACATTCTGCGCAAGGGACAGGACCGCCTCAAGCAGGTATTTCCCGGCGGTGGTGGCGGCGGTGGCAGCAATCGCGCCGTCTTCTTCCTTATCGGCGCTGCTGTGATCGGCTTCTGGGCATTTCAGTCGGTTTATTTCGTGCAGCCGGATGAAGTGGCGGTCGAACTACGTTTCGGCAAGCCAAAGGATGCCATTGCCGGTGAAGGCCCGCATTTCCATTTCTGGCCCATCGAAACCTATGAAAAGGCCCCGATCGTTGAAAAACAGATCAATATTGGCGGACAGGGTTCACGTTCGGCCACGCAGGGCCTGATGCTGACGGGCGACCAGAATATCGTCAATGTACAGTTCTCCGTGCTTTATCGCGTGGCCGATGCGCGGGCCTATCTGTTCAATGTCGACAGGCCGGACGATATGGTGCAGCAGGTTTCCGAGAGCGCGATGCGCGAAATCGTCGGTCGCCGCCCGGCACAGGATATTTTCCGTGATAACCGTGAAGATATTGCCCAGAGTGTGCAGGCGATTATCCAGACGACGCTCGACAGCTATAATGCGGGCATCCAGATCAATGCAGTTTCCATCGAGGACGCGGCCCCACCGCAGGAAGTGGCGGATGCCTTTGAGGAAGTCCAGCGCGCCGAGCAGGATGAAGACCGCTTCAAGGATGAAGCCAACAAATATACCAATCAGGAACTCGGCAAGGCCAAGGGTGAAGCCTCCCAGATCAGGGAAGATGCGGCAGCCTACAAGAACCGTGTCGTGCAGGATGCAGAAGGTGAAGCGCAGCGCTTCAGCTCGGTCCTGACCGAATATGAAAAGGCCCCCGAAGTCACGCGCAACCGTCTGTTCCTTGAAACGATGGAAAGTGTTCTCAAAAGCACCAAGAAGATCGTTGTCGAACAGGGGCAGGGACAGGGCGTCGTGCCATATCTGCCTTTGAATGAATTGATGCGCCAGCAGCCGCGCAGCGGTGCCGCAGCAAGCGGCAATGCGCCAGCCAGCGAAACGACGACGACCACCACGGGAGGTAACCAGTAATGGCCCAGAACAAGCTTCCGATCATTGGCGGTATTGTCGCTGTCATTCTTTTTCTTGTCTATTCATCCGTTTACATCGTCAATGAGCGCGAACAGGCGATTGTCGTGCGTTTCGGCCAGATCGTCGATGTGAAGAACGAGCCCGGCATCTATTTCAAGCTGCCATTCAGCATGTTCGATGCCGATACGGTGCAGATCGTCGATAATCGCCTGCTGCGTTTTGACCTCGACGATATCCGCGTTCAGGTTTCGGGCGGCAAGTTCTACGATGTGGATGCGTTTCTTGCCTATCGGATCGCGGACCCGCGAAAATTCCGCCAGAGTGTGGAAGGTGCCAGCCGGACGCGTGCGGAAGAGCTGTTGCGCACCCGTTTGAACGCGTCTCTGCGTAGCGTTTACGGTAAGCGCCAGTTCGAGGCGGCCCTTTCCGAAGAGCGCGGCGACATGATGCGCGAAGTGCGCGACCAGATGCGCACCTATGCAACGTCGCTGGGTCTGGAAATCGCCGATGTCCGTATTCGTCGTACCGATCTGACGGCCGATGTTTCGCAGCAGACCTATAAGCGCATGAACGAAGAACGTCTGGCGGAAGCCGAACGTCTGCGTGCGGGTGGTCGGGCCGAAGCGCAGCACATCCGCGCTGTTGCCGATAGTCAGGTCGTCGAATTGCTGGCGCAGGCGCGCAAGGAATCGGAAATCCTGCGCGGTGAAGGTGAAGCGCAGCGCAGTGAGATTTTTGCGCGCTCCGCAACCAGGGATCCGGGCTTCTTCGCTTTCTATCGCTCGATGGCCGCCTATCGTGAAGCCTTGCAGACACCGGATACAACGATGGTCCTGTCACCGGATTCGGAGTTCTTCAAGTTCTTCCGCGATGCGGGCGGACAACTGGCAACACCCGCGCAGTAAGTTCGGGAAAAGTCGAGAATGGCCGATTTTCTAGCCGCCGTGGGACTGCTCTTCGTCTTCGAGGGGCTGCTCTATGGCGGCTTTCCATTTTTCGCCCGTAAACTTGCGCGCGAAGCCAGCGAGGCGCCGGAAACCACCTTGCGGATTGCCGGCATCGCAGCGCTGGCTATAGGCGTGGCTATTGTCTGGTTTGTCAGGGGATAAGGTATTTGAGCGATCCATTTTCCCCGCAAAATGCT
>JAATGD010000168.1 GCA_015654965.1 Hyphomicrobiales bacterium | reverse complement strand
CATGCCTTTCCGCCTTGTCGTGATGAACCGCAATGGCGGCTATGCCCGCGCCTGCAATGCGGGTGCGAGTACGGCAAACGGCACGGCTATTGTCATGCTCAATTCCGATGTGGTGCCGGAGGCGCATGGCTGGCTGCAAAAGCTTCTCAAGCCTTTGTTCGAGAATAAAAAGATTGGCGGCATCGGCCCGCGGCTTTTGTTCGAGGACGGCTCGCTGCAACATGCAGGCCTCTATTTCGCCCGCGACCGTCATGGTGTCTGGCTCAATCATCATTATTACAAGGGCATGCCCGGAACCTATGCACCGGCACTCAAAGCGCGCGAGGTTCCCGGTGTGACCGGCGCCTGCCTTGTCACGCGCAAGGATATTTATGATCTGGTGGGTGGATTTTCCGAGGATTACATCATCGGCGATTACGAGGACAGCGACCTGTGCCTTAAAATCCGCCAGATCGGCTTTGAAATTCATTATGAGCCGGATGTTGCCCTCTATCATTTCGAGCGCCGCTCGATCCGCCGCAGCACCGATTACATGCGCGGGCTTGCGAGCCAGTATAATTCATGGCTGCACACGCAGCGCTGGGACGAAGACATTTTTGAACTGATGGCCCCGTCTGGTGAGGAAGCGCCTTCCGCCGACCTCTCCAACGTGATCGTGGCCAAATCTGAAAGGAGCGCCGCTTGAGCGACGTTGTTGCGCTGAAACAGCCCCGGACCGCTTTGCCAATTTCCGAAGACCATATCAAATGGCTCACCGAATCCGTGCTGAAAAACCGCTTTCTGCCCTCGCCCGCCCCCGACAGTGTTTTCGTGGGCGATGGCGATTTCCGCGCCGTTGGTGCCGAATTTCTCGGCCATTTCATCCGCAAGGGCGGCTTGAAGCCCGATGCGCGCATTCTCGATATCGGCTCCGGCATCGGACGCATGGCAGTTCCACTGACGCAATATCTCGACCCGTCCAAAGGCCGCTATGCGGGCATCGATCCTGTGGCGGGCGGCACCAACTGGTGCCGACAGAATATCACGGCGCTTTATCCGAATTTCCAGTTCCAGCACATCGACATCGCGCATGCGCTTTATAATCCGCGAGGCGCTGTGGACGGCCGTCATCTGGTACTGCCCTTCAAGGACAAGAGTGCCGATTTCGTCATCATGACCTCGGTGGTCACGCATCTTGAAGCCGACGAGGTCAAGATTTACCTCCGCGAGATTTCTCGCATCCTTGCTCCCGGCGGCAAACTTTTCATGACGGCTTTCGTCGTCGATGACATTGCCGCGCGCAACCGCACCGGCAAGCGCGATGCGCGGCTCAATTTCGAGAAAAGCGGTGATGGTCCCTGCTGGTTTGTGCAGGATCTGCCGCCGCTTGCCGCCGTCGGCTTTGAAAACGGCTTTCTCGACCGCGCCATTGCCGGTGCAGGCCTGACGCTGAAACTCAAATCCTTCGGTCACTGGCGCGGCGTGGCGTCCGATCATTATCAGGATATTTTCATCGCAAGCCGTGGAGGTGCGGCCTGATGGGTCAACGCGTGCTGATCGCCGCCCATAATCATCCGGCGCTGCATCCCGGCGGCACCGAGATTTTCGCGCACGACCTGTTCCGCGCCTATCAGCGCGCGGGATGCGAAGCGCTGTTTATGGGCGCAACCAACAAGGTGCATCGCGAGGAGCGTCCCGGCACAAGTTTCCAGAGCATCGGCAAGGGTGGCGACGAAATTCTGCTGTGGTCTGGCCATTTCGACCGTTTCAACATGAGCCAGATCGACCTTTACGGCATCGTACCCGATATCGTCGAACTGCTGCGCGATTTCCGCCCCGATGTCGTGCACCTACATCACCTGTTGCTTTTAGGCGCAGAGTTTCCGCATATCGTGCGCCGTACCTTACCCGATTGCCGTATCATATTGACTTTACATGATTATTACCCGATCTGCCATCATGACGGACTAATGGTGAGAACCAGCGGTCGCGAATTGTGCCATGAATCAGGTCCCGATCGCTGCCATGGCTGTTTCAAGGATATAGCACTCGACAAATTCGTGCTGCGCGAGCGGCATATCAAATCGCTTTTAAGCAGCGTCGATGCTTTCATCTCGCCTAGCGAATTTCTCAAATCTCGCTATGTCGATTGGGGTCTGGACGAAAAACGCATCAGTGTCATCCCCAATGGGCAGCCCGAACGCCCCCTGATCGACACGCCGCGCATTGAGCGTACAAAACCTGTCTTCGGCTATTTCGGCAATCTCAATCCGTGGAAAGGTACGACCGTGCTTTTGCAGGCGGCGCAACAGCTGATCGCCGAAAATTTCGATTTCGAGCTGCGCGTGCATGGGGCCGCCCCCTTCCAGAGCGAAAGTTTTGTCACCGAAATCGACAAGCTGTTTTCCGAAACATCGCCGCAGGTTCAGCGGCGCGGCTCTTACAGGCGTGAGGATATTGCAAAACTCATCCATGCGGTCGATTGCACTATCATGCCCTCCATCTGGTGGGAAAATGCGCCTCTGGTCATTCAGGAAGCGCAGGGACAAAATTGTCCGGTCATCTCCTCCGATATTGGCGGCATGGCCGAAATGATCACCGATGGCGTCAATGGCCTGACCGTTGCGCCCAACGATCCTCAGACTCTGGCCCATGCCATGCGACGCATGGCGGAGAACCCGGACTTGCGAAAAACGCTCAGCGCCAATGCGCGCCACCCGGACACCATCGACACGACAGCGCAACGCTATCTCGACCTGATCGCGAGTTTGCGCACGCCCCGTGTCGAGGCAGCATAAGAGGTAGACCATGAACATCTCGACCAAAGTTCCAGCCGAGGGGCAACAAAAGCCGCAGGCAGCAACGCCTGAAAGGCCCGAAACTCAAAGGACAGAGCCGATGAAAGGACGCGTTGACGCCATCGAGGAAGGTCGCCTGTTTGGCTGGGCTTTTGACCCGTCAGCGCCGACAGAACGGCTGCTGATCCGTGTCTTGCTCGATGAAAAGCCGATTGCCGAAGCCCCCGCAGACAAGGAGCGGCCCGACCTCAAGCGCAATGGCATAGGCGACGGCAAGCACGCTTTTGAAGTCATGCTACCGCAATTTGCCGCCGCCCGTGCCGGTGATCTGGTGGTGGTTGCCGCCAATGAGGCCGGCAATGAGCAGAAACTGCGTGTGCCGCGCCCCGACGAGCAGGCTGCCGAAGCGCTGATCGCCGCCCCCATGACGCGCATTCTCGACAAGCTCGACATGCTGATGGCCGCCCAGCGGCAATTGCAGGTCAACCAGCGCTCGCTGCAACGCGTCGCTCCCACGATTGACGCTTCCGGCAATGCGACGCCTGCGGACATGCTGGATATCGCGGCTTCTGTCGAAGGCCTGCGCACCGATCTGCACCAGCGCATGACCGAACTCGACGTACATGTCATTCGCATGGATGGCGTCGTGGCCGGGCTTGAAAAACGCATGGAAGACGTGCGCAAGCGCTCGAACGGCGACGTCAAGACCTTGTTCCTGATAGCGGCCATGATGGCGGGTTTTGTCGCGGGCGCGATCCTCACCCTTGCCGTCATGCCCTGAGGTTACAACGAGGCCAACATGGTGCAAGAAGTCCATCCCGTTCAGCGGGCTACGCAGGATCCCCGAGTTCCATGGCGTCTCTCCGTACATCTGGCGGATGCAGGCGCGGCGT
>JAATGD010000219.1 GCA_015654965.1 Hyphomicrobiales bacterium | reverse complement strand
TGACGATTCTGGAAGAAGTCTTTGGGCGCGAGGAAGCGCAAACAGTGCAATTGACACTCGAATATGCGCCCGCACCGCCTTTCCATTCCGGCACGCCCGATGAGGCACCAGCCGAGGTAGTTGCCCGTGGACGTGAACGCCTTGCGGCTTCCAGAGCCGCCCGCGAAGCCATATTCGCAAGCTGGCCCACAGAGGATTAAGCCCTTACGGCAGTTTGATCATTGCAGCATTCTCAAAAGACAAAACCGCTTCACCGTGCTGATTATGGGCTGTGGTGCTCATGCTGAGCATCGACCAGCCGGGGCGCGATGTAAGGGCACGTACGGAATGGACTGTGCGTTTATAGGTGATGGTATCTCCCGCATAGACGGGTTTCAGCCATTTGAGATTTTCAAATCCGGGCGAGGGACCGAAGGTCGGTGGTGTCTCGCCACGCGAGATGGCTTCCCTGGTTGCTTGCACAATGGACGCTACATTGAGCTTCATGAACACGGCTGTCGTGTGCCATCCTGATGCGCATAATCCGCCAAGAACGCTGTGCTTTGCAGCTTCCGGGTCAAGATGAAACGGTTGCGGATCGAATTTCGATGCGAAGCGAATGATTTCCTCTGCTGTAAAGGTGTAGCTGCCGATGGTGTGTTCTTCACCCAGATGCTCTTCGATAAAGCTCATGCCGCATCTCCTGTGATATCGGGGTTGCGTAGCGCAAACATCGCGGAATGCTGCAATTCACACACCACGTCACCATGCTGATTGACGATCTCGTTATGCACGGTGAGGATACCTATATGCGGCATGGACTTGGAACGGCGGCGGTCGATCACGGTTGAAACACCGCGCAATGTATCGCCCGCGAGCACCGGGCGTTTCCAGCGATTGAATTCGATGCCGGGGCTGCCCTGAGAGGTGGAATCTTTCAGATAGGCATCCCAGATCATACGCATGAAAAGCGAGACGGTATGCCAGCCCGAAGCCGCAAGGCCACCGAGAACGCTTGCCTTGCCCGCCTCCTCGTCAAGATGAAATGGTTGAGGATCGAATTCGCGGGCAAATTCGATAATCTCTTGGCGGCTT
This sequence comes from Hyphomicrobiales bacterium, assembly GCA_015654965.1. Lineage (GTDB taxonomy): Bacteria > Pseudomonadota > Alphaproteobacteria > Rhizobiales > Rhizobiaceae > Brucella. The sequence goes on along the minus strand of JAATGD010000219.1, from coordinate 3,361 downwards.
ACGGTGCGTGGCCCGAAGGGCAGTTTCAGCCCTTTTGTAAAATCCTCATAGGCATATTTGGGTGTATGGTCAGTCAATGCAGTCTCCTCCCGCATATAAAAAGGCCGCTCACTGGAGCGGCCTTGACTGTATCAGGTGTTGAAGCGGAAATGCAGCACATCTCCGTCATGCACGATATATTCCTTGCCTTCGTCGCGGGATTTGCCCGCTTCCTTGGCACCCGCTTCGCCGTTATATTTGACGTAATCCTCGTAAGAAATCGTCTGGGCGCGGATGAAGCCGCGCTCGAAATCGGTGTGAATGACACCGGCTGCCGCAGGGGCCTTGGTGCCGCGCTTGATGGTCCATGCGCGGGTTTCCTTGGGGCCTGCGGTAAAATAGGTGATGAGGTCCAGAAGCTTGTAGCCCGCGCGGATCAGCCTGTCGAGGCCGGGTTCCTCAAGGTTCATGCTGTCGAGATATTCCTTGGCTTCATCGTCGGGAAGCTGGGCGACTTCGGCCTCGATGGCTGCGGAGATGATGACCGTTTCAGCGCCCTGTTCCTGCGCCATCTTGTCGACGGCAGCGCTGTAGTCATTGCCTTTTGCCGCGTCATTTTCGGCGACATTGCAAACATAGAGCACGGGCTTGGAGGTCAGCAGATTGAGGCCGTTGAGGATGAACAGATCGTCTGGCGCAATGTCTTTGAGCATCAGGCGCACGGGCTGGCCGTTCTGGAGCAGTTCCAGCGCCTTTTCCATGATCGGCAGCACGGCGAGCGCTTCTTTGTCCTTGCCGGTGGCGCGCTTGCGGATCTGCACGATGCGGCGCTCGATGCTTTCAAGGTCGGAAAGCATCAGTTCCGTTTCGACCGTCTGCGCATCCGAAACCGGGTCAATGCGGCCTTCGACATGGGTGATGTCGTCGTCTTCAAAGCAGCGCAGCACGTGCACGATGGCGTCGACTTCGCGGATATTGGCAAGGAACTGGTTACCCAGACCTTCACCCTTGGATGCACCACGCACAAGGCCCGCAATATCAACGAAATTGATACGGGTCGGAATGATTTCCTTGGAATTGGTGATGCGTGCCACTTCGCTCTGGCGCGGATCGGGCACTGCCACTTCGCCGGTATTGGGTTCGATGGTGCAGAATGGATAATTTGCAGCCTGCGCGGCTGCCGTTTTGGTCAGCGCGTTGAAAAGCGTTGATTTGCCAACATTCGGCAGACCGACGATGCCGCATTTGAAACCCATGATCTTATCCTGCCAGAATTAAATGAATAGAATGACTGTCGCTATGCGATATGGAAGCGTGAAGCGTCAAGAGGCGAGAGGTCGCTGTCGCGTGGTTAATCTTTTTTCCCGAGCAGCTTTTTCAACATTTCAGCCATCGGTCCGCTTTCAGGGATGGGCGGCTTTTTCTGGTTTTGGCGTGCCTGCCGGATATGGCTGAGCGCTTTTGGCGGCGCTTTTTGCAACTGTGCAGGGTCAGCCTTGAAACCGTTGGGGCGGTGATTGCCATCGCCCATGGCGACCGCGACGCGGTTCATGAAACTGTTATCTTCTTTTTTGGCCAACAGACCGATATTGTCCGAAATGGCGACAAAGAGCTTATCCAGCCATTCCTGATCAACTTTGGCAAAATCACCCAGAACGTGGTTATGCACCAGCTCTTTTGCCCCCGGATGACCGATGCCGAGCCGCATACGGCGATAATCCTTGCCGCCGGGAAAAGCCTGCACATGGGCGTCGATGGATTTGATGCCATTGTGACCGCCCGAGCCGCCGCCGGTCTTGATGCGCATCTTTGCAGGCGCAAGATCGAGTTCATCATAAATGACGATAAGGTCGGCAGGCGTGAGCTTGTAAAAGCGCATGGCCTCGCCGATGGATTGGCCGGAATTGTTCATAAAGGTCTGCGGCTTGATCAGCAGCACCTTTTCGCCGTCGATGACACCATCGGCGATTTCAGCCTGAAATTTTTTCTGCCAGTTGGAAAAGGTATGGCGGCGGAATATTTCATCCGCCGCCATGAAACCGATATTATGCCGGTTTTGCGCATATTTGGAGCCCGGATTGCCAAGTCCTGCGATAAGCAGCATGGTTCGAGATCCCCTTATGCCGACACTATTATTCGCCTTCGGCGGCTTCCGCTTCGCCTTCAGCGCCTTCTTCCGACTTCAGGGCAGCCGGTGCAGCGATGGTGGCAATGGTGAAGTCGCGATCCTGAATGACGGTCGAAGCGCCCTTGGGCAGCTTGGTTGCCGAAATATGGATCGAGTCGCCGACGTCAAGGCCGGTGAGGTCGAATTCAAGCGCTTCCGGAATAGCATTGGCCGGAACGATCAGTTCGACGTCGTGACGAACGATGTTCAGAACGCCGCCCTTCTTGATGCCCGGTGCTGCTTCTTCATTGACGAAGTGAACCGGAACATTGACATGAACGACCGACTTCGCGGAAACGCGCAGGAAGTCGACATGCTGGGGGAAGTCGCGGACCGGATCGAGCTGGTAATCTTTTGGGAGAACCTGAATCTTCTTGCCGTCTACGTCGATGGTGGCAACCGTGGTTTTGAAACCGCCGCCATGGATCTTGTAGTAGATTTCCTTGTAGGAAACCGCAATAGGGAGTGGCTCCTGCTTGTCACCATAGATGACCGCAGGAATCTGGCCGTTGCGACGCAGTTCACGGGAGGACCCCTTACCAACCCGGGTACGCAGATCGGCCTTGAGCACGTAAGAATCGCTCATGGCATTTCCTTTCAATGTTACTGGAGAACCGCCCAATTATGAACGGCATGAAACAGCCCAAAGGCCTTTCACGAGGTGAAAAGCTGGACCGCCTCATTCCACGTTGCCTCCAAGGGTGTCTACGCGGATGGCGGTGCTATAAAGGAAAGGCTGTTTCAGTGCAAGCTTTTCGGGCGCATTTCGCAGCTTCTGTGGGCTTTTGCTTTGACTGCTGGTCTTGGCGCTTGCGAAAATGTTAAACGATGCTGCAAATGCGCCCGGCTGATCGGGCGAGTCGTCATTCCCAATCAAGGATCGTGAGGAAGCAAATGCAGGTCGGTATCGACATGGGGTCTGTTGCTGGAAGCGGGACTGCCTCGGCAGCGGCGCTTGGCGGTGGCAAGCAGGCCATGCTCGATCTGGAAGAGCTGCTTGCCACGCGCCTGCTGGTGCAGGGCAATTCCGGTTCCGGCAAATCGCATCTTCTGCGCCGTTTGCTTGAGCAGAGCGCGCAATGGGTGCAGCAATGTATCATCGACCCCGAAGGCGATTTTGTCACATTGGCCGATCTTTACGGCCATGTCGTGGTGGATGCGGCGCGTAGTGAAGCCGAACTCACGCGCATTGCGGCCCGTATCCGCCAGCATCGC
>JAATGD010000314.1 GCA_015654965.1 Hyphomicrobiales bacterium | reverse complement strand
CGCGTTTCGCGGATCGCGTGGGTCTAAACCCGTCTCCCGGATCATCTGATTTCCCATGCCTTCCGGGAAACCACTGCCGCCGCCGCCAACTAGAAGCTGGAAAGGGCCGAAAGACGGTTCCTGTGCGCCATTCTTTTTGACTCGACTTTGAATATATCCGTTTACCCCACCTTCCGATTTGGCAACGCGAACCGCGATATCTGGATCAATTCCGCGAGCGATTGCAGCCTGCCGGATGTATTGCTCGTAGGCCATTGGCTTCTCCATGAAAAAAGCCGCCCTTCGGCGGCTATATCGTTAAGGCTTGACTGCCCAGTGATGGGCGCTTGCTACATTCAGAGTTTGGGGAAAGGGTCGTGGATTAAGAGCATCATCAATTCCCGCCTTCATCATGCACGCGACCCACTCAGGGCGAACCTGACCAGAACCAGCCCCCATCCCCGGAATTGCAATACTTCTTGCGCCAATCCGGAGAGCTTCCTTTATCGCGGCCTTGGTAGCCATGCGGATATGGTTGGGGTCTGGTATAACCATAGGAATTCGCATGGTTGGGGCAGAAATCAGCGTCGGGAAATCAACCTTACCTGTTTTGACTGATAGAGCCTGACCAATCAGCAATTCGCCGTCATATTCGAGCTGTATGAGACGTTTAACATCCGATTGAACGCCCCATCCGAAATGTTCCGAGTATGCCAGATCAATTCCACCATCCATGAAGCCGAAGGAATTTGCCGGAGAAACAATCGCATCGGCAGGATGATCGAAGATACTTCCGTACTCCGCTTCAAGGTCGGCCGCTTGCCAAGCATCTACAACTGCGCTGTTGCAGTCACATAGAATGATTTTCATGATTGGACTTTCAAACAAAAAGCCGCCCCAAATTTGGGGCGGCTGCTTTTCTTTTTGATGGTGTTGAGGCAGAATGTGCGCGGCGGCACATTTAGGGGTTTAGGATGAAGCGATTATTTATCGTTGGGCTGCTGGCTGTTGCGGGTTGTCAAACAAAACCGATCGAAGCCATGAATTACGCCGAGTTGCAAAATCTAGGGAAGCAAATCGGTATCAAATGCGCCAAGCAAGGTTTGAAACCCAATACTCCTGCATTCAGACAGTGCGTGACAATCGAAGCGAATGCAGAGAATTACAACCGCGCTCGCAATGCTCACATGATCCAGCAGTATATTGAACTGCAAAAAGCGTCTGCCGCAAACCGTGCTACATGCGTTTCTACAGGCGGGTATGGCATGGTCACAACGAATTGCTATTGATCATCATGAACCAGATCGAACACGAGCCGAATAAATTCAATAAGAGGCGGAAATGTCCGAAGGAATAGGCTGTTTGTTTGTGTTAATAATTTTATTTGCCGGTGCCATAATTGGCGCGATGCTCTTCATGTCAAAAGCGGTGCTATACTACGAAAGCCCCTATCCCGGCACCTCAATTTATCCAAGTGGGTATATATGCTCATACTTTACAGGAACGCGAACCGTTACCCTCTATGGGCCATCCCCGAATGGGTGCAAGCGGTTCATTAATGTTGGAGGATGATCATTTCTAACAAGATAAAACAAGAAGCTGCCGTTGTTGGCGCAGTTGCCTCCCTTATTGTGGGGGCTGCATTAGCGTGGTGGCTTAGCAGCGTTCGCGAAACTTGGGACCTCGGCAGTTTTCTTATTCTAGCTGCCGCTATCGCGGTCGCTTGTCTGTTAATTGGGTTGTGGCTGGATAAGCGAAACGTGGGGAAATAAACTTGCGTATCGCCTGTGATGTAGCAAGCGTTGTGGCATCTGTCTGTTTCAACTGATTAATAGCATTATACGCCTCTTGCCCCGGGCCACCCTTACGCGTCAGGATTTCGGCAATCTGGGAATAGATTTTGTCTGACTTCGAACGAAGGACATCGTCAGTGTTCCCGGTTGCTACCTGCGTGGCCTTCTGGAGTGTGTTTTTCACTTCCCCACGGGCGAGAGAACCAATTACTCCCGGCTGCGTATAATCTTTCACACGCTCGTCCATTGCCTGACGTGCGTATGTCTTAGAGTTCTGTGTCACTCCTGCACGAAGTTCGAATGACTTGGTTGCGCGATCAAGTTCTTTGAACAAGTTTTGGCTTTTTTTAGGCCCAATTGCGAGCAAAACCTTTTCGCGGCTCGAAGTGCTGGAAAGGTCTTTTAGCGCCTTGATTGCCTCGCGTGCATCAATGTCACCATCAGATACCGCTCTCGTGACATTCGCGATCCGATCATCAATCGATTGACGGATATTTTTAACAAGCTCAGTCTTTTCAGCATTTGGAAGACCTGTCAAAAATTGCTGGACTTCTTGACGCTTAACGCCACTGCCCATCATATCGTAACCGAATTGAGCGGCCTTAACTTTGCCAATTTCTGTCCCGGCAGCGTCAAGTGCCTGTCCATATTCCGGAACAAGGGATTTCAGCCGCGAACGAATATCTTTGGAAAGATTGCCGTATGCGCGGCCCATCTGTGTCGTGCCACCAAGCTTGCCCATGCCGTCAGCCTGATCTGCAACCTCATTCAACCCGCGTGTGATGTAATCAAGTTGCCTCACGTCCGGCAATCTTTCCAGAACCACAGAGCCATCATCTGCCATCTTTGCAAGAATCTGCTGTGAAGGGGGAGCGCCTTCGACACGCATCAGATTGTTGGCCGCATCAATCGCGCTTTTCGGGACACGGTTTTTGATCATCTGCTCGATCTCTAAGCCCTTAGTCGAGGCATAGTTGATCGGTTTGGTATAAGCGTGATCATAAAGACCCGAAAGCGCGGCCTTCCCCGATGAATTAGCAGCCCCCGGCATTGCCATTGCAGGCGGACCAAAGGCGTCATCCATTGCGGAGGTTATAGCCGCACTATCACGCGATACGCGCTGCGAGATTGCATCACGCGCAACCCGTGCGCCTGAGCCGCTCCGCTGAATCGTTTGGTCAAGCAGGCTCTGTGCCGTTGGCCCGGCATCGACAAGCATAGCCTCCTGCCCCGCGCGCGCCATGTTCTGACGCCCTACCGCGCCAAGTGTATTATCAGCATCCAACACATCACCAATCACACGTAGTGCTTCTGGCGTAGATCCGGCTTGTGAAGCGATGGGATTGGCAAGGCGCGAATTGCGGAACGCTTCATAGGCTTTTGATGCACCCGCGCCAGCTAGTGGCATCGCGCCACCAAAAATAGTGCCAATACCGCCGCCCCAAGCGGCGTTCTGTGCACGTTCAGTGAGTCCACGCCCTTCGCCAGCACCGTAAACCAACCCGCTCCCCAAACCATCGCCAATACCAGCAGCTACCCGCCCCGCAATTGGTGCAGATGCAAAACGAGTTGACAGCATTGCAGGAGCGGCAGAAGCCGCTACGCCTATGCTGCCACCTACCTTGCCGACCGTTGAAGCGATGGGCGAGCGTTCTTCACGACGACGCTGCAATTCCTCATTCAGCGCCATCTGGCGATTGTATTCCTGCGAATAATTGAAGCCATCACCTTTAACAGCATTGATACCAGCACGAGCGAGACCCGTCATAGCTGATACCGCTTCATCGCCAAAAGGAATACCGCCTAAAATGCTATCACTACTATCGCTAAATGCACCCGGCGCGCGCAAGGCTTCATACTGATCGGCTTGCTTCTGTACATCGAATGTGCCGAGGTCGGAGGATGCAGCGCGTTCCTGATCAATAGCCTGATATTTTTCCCAAGGCGCAGCAGAGCCTGTAGCAGCTTTGGTCTGATATTTTTCCCAAGGACCAGCCATCAGTTCACCTTTTCCCAACTTTGAGGATCGCCCGGATCACCGCCTTTGAAGCGATACCCATCCTCTATATGCCCGACCTGCATACCTGTTTGTGATGCCTCACCCCCCTTCTTGAGTGCCCGCTCTTTGGCGAGCAATGCTTGAGGTGTCATACCCGCTTCCAGTGCATTCAGGGCGCGAGTGCGGGCGGTTTTCTTCTGCTCAAGAACTTGAGGGCTATCGCCGGGTTGAGGCAGATACACCCTGCCATATTCCTGCGTTTCCTCTTTTGTGATGGCCGCGCCGGTATCTTTACGCAGAATTGCCTGCAAAAATTCCGTGCCTGCATTCTCTGCCTGCTGGTATTCAGGGGTTTTAGTGTAATTCCCTACCACAGGGACGCTTCCGCCGACTTGCTGCGGTAAACTTGTCAAAGCATCCCCATACTGATCAAGAACCGGGAGCGCTCCAGCCGCACGCGTTGCATAGGTCGTGTCTTTCGACTGGCCTTCGGTCATAGGCTTGATGTTGCCACCCTGCTGGAATGTCACTGCGCCCGTTTCCGGGTCAACCTGTAGGGACATGCCTCCCTTTTTCGATGCTTCCCAATCTTGGAAAGTACCGGGGAACCCCTGACCCTTGGCATATTCATATTCCTGAACAGCTGACGGCTTTTTCATCCCGCTATTCGGTGCAGTCATCCAAGATTGGCTATCTGCATTGTAAATGTTGCCATCCCCTGCATTTATCAGGTTAGGTTTGACTGGAGCCGTTGCCTCACGCCGCGCTTTCTCTGTCTCGTATCCAAGCTTCTGAATTTCCAATGCGGTTTTAGGATCAACGCCTTTGCGCAGGTTCTGCAACACCTGAAACGTTGCCTGCGGGCTTTGTGCCAATATTTCGGCTTCACCCTGTGGAATGCCGCGAGCAGCCAAGTATTTGACGGTCTGATTTTCCTGTTTTTGCTGCTGGACTGCACCCAAGCCGCCGCCGATAGCAGACAGCACACCATTGCCAGAACCAAGGCCCTGTAGGAATGCCGCGATTGTTTGCAGGCCATTACCACCAGAGGAACCGGAATTACCCTGTGCGGGCTGCTGTGGGGCGCTCTGCGGCATTGCAAATGGCCTGTCAGTGACGGGCGCACGGTTTGCATCAGGAACGGGCGGGAAATAGCTCAAATCGCCCTGCGGCACCTGAATAGGCGCTTGAGGCTGTGGAATGCTTGCCGTGGCCGTAGGGTCAATACCTGGCTGAATAGCCGCCTGCGGATTGGTGAGATAGTTTTCAGGTACGGCAGGGCCTTGAGCCGTGAGCATGTTCTGAATTGCGGGGATACCGAGAAAGCGGAGGTCAAAACCGGCCATTATGCTGCCTCCATATCAAAGCCAAGCTTGGAATAATCGACACGGTAAAGACCATCATCGCCAAGGCTGACTGCATCCGGGTTCGTTTTGAGCAAATCCTGAGCCATGACGCCGCGCCAGCGCTTTGTCATGCCGCGATAGTTCCATTCATAGAGCTTAAAGCCATTGCGCTCACCCACAGGGACGATATTTTCTTTGGCGCGAATGTCGGAAAGAAGATTGAAGCCTTTAGAGCTGCTTTTCTGGCTTCCAGTCGTGGTGCCGTAGTTGCCCGCCGCGCCCGCCGCTGCCGATTGGAGTAATCCAAGGCGTGTCCAGCCCTGATTATCGGTTTCAGTCGCGTAATCCTTGGCCGCATCAAGTTTGGCCTGCGCGTTCTGGTCAAGCACCTGCCCGCCTGCCAGTGCATTCCCGGCTGCATTGGAATAGCCCTGATAGAGACTGTTGAGCGCTCCAAGCTGTCCCTGATTGGCGCTGTCTATCTGGCTGTTTGCGTTCATCATATTGGAAACATCAGTATTATACTGGTTCGCCATCGCATTTGTCGCAACCTGTCCAAGCTGGTTGGACATGACGCCAGTGTGTGCGCCGGAACCATAGCGACCGGCCCCTGACATGCTTGAATTGATGGTATTTGCCGTATTGCTCAGTGTGTTTTGCAGCGCTTCATTGAATGCGGTGTTGTTGCCGATCATCGAACCATCGGCCATACTGGCAAGATTGGTTGCGCTTGATGTGTCGCCGGTCGCAAGCTTGTTCACAGCATCGGAATTATAAAGGTCCGCCGCGCCGGTGAGCTTATTGACCGCGCCGGTCGTTGTTCCGCTCAGATCGGCCACGCGATCCCCCTGATAGACGTTCCCGCCTGCCCCGCTGTTGTATAGTTTATCTGCTTCGTCCGCCGATTGCGTGAATAGACCTTTTGCCCAACTTGGCGGCTCGCTCGTCTGTGTAGATGATTGCTTGTTTTTACTGCTGCCCATGGGTTAGTTCCTTCCCGAAACGGAACACAAGGGGCTTGTATCCGTGTTTCGCCAATTGCTTCTGCCAGCCAAACCGGCCCATCGCGTGAATTTCAGTGATGCCCTGTTCGTGGGCGAATTTTTCCAGTTCCGTCACAAGGTCAGCGAGATAAACGCCGCCCTCGCCCCCTAGATCGCATAGGTGAAGCCGCTTCTTGCCGGTAAAGTCCGAGACAAAGATTTCAGTCGTGACAAAAGCTTTGAAATGGTCGTCATCATCAAGGATCAACCAAAGCTGGTTCTTTCCCTTCATGATATCGGCCATGATGCTTTCAACGGTTAAATCATCCGGGAAGCGCTCACACAGCTTTTTCATGGCCGCCGTCAGATCGCGCCCATACGGGGAAATCCGTTCAACTGTCCATTCTTGTGTATTGACTATATTCAGCGCCATCCCGCATCCTCGAATGTCACATCAAAACCGGTCATATGCGACCAGTCTTCGCCAGAGGGTATTCTGGTCTTGAACCTGTGAAATCGTGCGCGTGAGCGCTTGTGCGCTAGGCCGGTGTTATATGACGGGCTGGTTTCAGGGAGCCATTTGACAGGTTCATACTGATTGCGCCGCATTCTGACGCCAACAGATAGAAACAACTGATCGGTATTGACCACTGGATAGACGCGGCGCGTCCGCTGAATGCGCCCATCTGTGGCAGCTATCTCCTGTGAGACAAGAGTTGCCTCCATATTATCGGCTGTAAACGAGCCAAGGCGACGATCTTTAAACGCGCCCAGAATAGGTGCGCCACCCTGCCATGCCTTGCTATCCAGTGAGAAAGGCAGGGCATCCAGATTGGTGGAAATAGCGTCAAGCCCTTCAAGCGTATAGCCAGCGGTATAAAACGGTACGATATCAGTGGCTAAAATCTCGATCAAAGACCACTGCTGCACACCCCAGTCATAAATCAGCATTTCGTTGTAGATGCCGACACCGTTATAATCCATCGCCCAATAAACGCGGGTATAAAACGGGTCGATCACGGCGGACATTTCAGAAAGGTTCGACGCCGCCATTCGAGTGAATACGGTACGATCCACCTTCTCATATCCGATTGGCAGCAATTCGCCGCCGTCCGCACTGATCTGGAAGAAGCCGCCATCATCGGCAAAGAATGCATATGAACCTCGGCAGGCAATCCCCCATGGTGATTTAGCCCCACGCTTGTCCTGCGCCTTATGAAAGGTGAATATGATTTCGGAACCGGGAACAAAAGTCCCGGCATAAATGGCAGATTGCAGGAAAATAAGCGGGTTTGTCGCCTCCGTCGATCCCTGTACGCGGCCACCATCGGGGAAATCTTGAAAATCAGAACTGTTGATGCCCGGCGTCCAGAATTCGCAATTGTTCAATCCTGACCACTGAACACGGTTCTGATAGTCTGGCAGCATCATCAGGCAGACGAAATCACCCCATATTTTCACCAGTCCGGCACGCGGTGGATTGCCACCAAGATTACGAAAGGCCGTATCGGTTCCAAGCTGAAACACTTGAGGGTCATCGTTCTGGTTGACCGCAATCACATACTCGCCAAACAGGGCAAACGACCATGGAGATTCATTCGAGGCATGTTAGCCACCAATGGTTTTGCTGATTTCAGTCCATGTCAGCGCCGTATTATCGAGCAGATAAAGCCCGGTCGTCGTACCGCCAAAAATATAGACGGATTGATCAAGTGCACGTACCGCAAAGACGCCAAGAGGGTCTTCCGGAAATGCTTCCGTCAATGCGCTCCAGTTCTTCATGGGAATAAAGCCGTTTGCAGACGGCAGAACGTTTAAAAGCTGATCCGTGAATGCCGTATTTATGTCGGCTACGTCCGGCCTATATTCGGCAGCAGCAATAATAGTCATCAGAAGCACGTCGCTATGATTGTGCCGCGACCATTGCGGCGCGAGGTTTCTGCCGAAAGGGCCGATTGTTCCTCATTGAAATCATTGAGCGCGGCCATCGCAAGAGGCGCATCTTTCAGATAGTCCTTATAGAGGTTATACTTTGCCCGTGCCTTTATCAGGTCAAAAGCCTCGGTGAACCATGCATTGCTGTCAGTGGAAGACGTAATATCCGTGAGCCTGTAGGGGCCAAGCTGGAGCCGGATCGTATATTGAGTATCACTGGGGGTCGGATAGAGCCTGATACGCTGGCCGAAATAGGTATACATATATGGCTCGCCACGCGATGCCGCATTGTCTGAAACCGTCTCGATATCTTCCGGCATTACGCGGCGCAACGTTGTGCGCTGGCCCGTTCCATCCTCGCAATATGCCGCGACAATGCGCACAAGGGTTGGGATATTCTGATTGTCCGTTTTGTCATACCATTCGCGGTTTGAAATCGTCGGGAACGTCACATCACGGGTTTCATTGAAATAATAAACATCGCGCTCACAAAACCGGATTGCCGTGAAAATGCAGTTCTGGATTTGAGGGGTATATTCGCCGGTCGTATCGTCAATCTCGTCTGCAATCACCGTCATCATGTCATAGAATGTACGGTCCTGTGCGTCGAGAAGTGCGGGAATAGTGTTATTCGGGCCGCTTGTCTGAACAATAATTGGCATGATCAGCCCTCACATTTCTTCATATGGCGAAACAGGCCCTTGCCGATATGCTTCCCGCATTTGGAGCAAACGCCCCTCTTGGGTTCTTCGGCTTTTTTGGGCTTCTCAAAAGAAATCAACGTCCAGTCGGTATCATCCATAAATCACCTGTAACGGATAAGAGCGGCCCGAAAGCCGCCCTTGTTGATTATGCCGAAGCCGGGATTGTCTGCGCTTTTAGCTGCGCGAGAACCGACGCAAAGCCGGTTCGAATGGCCGTCACATCTGTGAGCAGCGCATTGTACTTGGTGACGAGATCATTGTGATCGGTCAGGAGGCCAGCTACATCGGTGGCCGTCGACGCAGTATCAGCAGTTGCGGTGAGAGCCGCCGGGGCCGCAATCGTTGTGCCGAGTTTGACACCGCCTACAACGGAAGCCGTTGGCGCGGGAACGGCTGTGAGCGTCCCGTTGCCGGTTCCAGCACCGATTGCGAGACGTGCGGCAGCAGCATCGGCACCAGCCGCGATGACTGCGGGCTTTCCGGTAACGTCAGCCCAATCGACGGTTGTTTCACCGCCCGGCGTGACCGGCTGACCATCGACAAGCAGCTCCTTCGCCAGAACCCGCATGTCTTTGTTTTCGGAATTAACTCCGGTAATCGCCATTGTTCGCTCCTTTCAAAAAAGAAAGGAGGGCCGAAGCCCTCCGATCAGTTGTTGACCGTGTATTCAATGACGATTGTGGCCTCGCCAGCCGTTGCCGCCGCACTGCGCGTAAAGGTGACAACTGTCTCCTGAGCGCGATATGCATTGGCAATGGCAAGGTCATCGAACGCAACGATTGCCTGTGCGCTCAATGCGAGAGCAGAGGCAAATTCGTCCGCGTCACCACCCTGAGCGCCGACATTAAGCGTGCCGGCACTGAAAGCAGTGGTCACATAGACATTCCCACGAAGGATGATTGCACCATCGGGAAGAATGCCGACTTCGCCGGTCAGATTGGTGTCATCAAAGCGAACAGTCTCACGCAGGACATGCGTAACCTGTAGCGCAAGCTGACGGCCAAGCTTTGGCTGATTTGCATCATTGGTAGCCATTTCCAGCCCTCCTTATGCCGGTTCGGCGTAAGTCGAGAGTACGATGGTACCAAAATCGGAACCGTCGAATACCGTCTTCTTAAAGCCGAGGATGGTTTGAGCGGACACACCAAGTTCGCGCTGATAGTCGAACAGTTCTTCGACCTGCTTGTACTTGTTGGGGTTGGATTTCATGCCGAAGGCGGTCACGGCAGACTGTGCGCCGAGCAGAACAGCACGGCGAACATTTGGCACAAGAACACCAGTGGATGAAACACCCTGAACAACATGCTCTGCTTCTCGCAGGATGACGTTGTTGTACATGCCGAGAGAGCCGTCAAAGATCGGGTTCTTGGCACGCGACCCCTGATAAGCGGCCTTCTGGATATCCAGCCACTGGCCCGTTGAGGTGTTGGTACGAAGTGACGTGACCTGTGTCGGGTGCAGATACACGACATAGACGCTTTCACCGTTAACACGCACAGGGCGAATTTTCGGATTGGCGAGCTTTGCCTTTTCAACTGCCTTGTCGATCAAGGTCAGATCGATCACATCTGCCGAAGTCAGGCTTTCATCATTGGCAGCGGTCCCAGCACGCACGATACGATTGGTAGAAGGGGCAATCGGCGCATTGAAACCGTAATGAACAGGCTTCAAATTGACTATGCGTCCTTCAAAACCAATCGTTGGCGCGGTGAAACCACCCCAATGAATGAAAGCAGTCATCGAAATGCGGTCGGAATACCAGTCAGTCAGACCGTCAAGTGCTTCCTGACGTAGGCTGAATGGCACGCGCTGCGCGTCAATGGTGCCCTCGTTCTTCACACGAACGGCATGGGCCAGTTCATTGATGAAAATAGCATCCGAATAGGTCGAAAGGGCTTCTTCATTGCCCTCAAGAATCTCATTTTCAGATACACCGTCACCGATAAGCTGGCGGCGCAGGCCAAAAGTTACCTTGTCGCCTGCACCCTTCTGGGTTTCGTCCTTCAACTGGACAATGCTATTGGAAGATGTGCCGATGAGCGGGGCAATCGCAGTCGCCTTGCTGACTTCGTGAGCAAGTTTCTTTGACCACAACTTTACCGCAAGAGCATCGTTCACACCATAGGTCGTAACGGCCATGATGGCCTCCTATGATTGATGATTTCGTTTGGTGGGTTGCTGTCGCGGTGACGCTGCGAACTGGCGAAGCCGTAAAACTCCACGGCGTGAGGCGCTGATGACGCTCAGGGCAAGCGAAGGGCTGTTTTAAGCCACGCCAAGGGCTTTAGTTCGTATCAGCCACCCATAAGGGCGTTGAAACGCTTTTCGTTGGCTGGATCGAGTATCCAGTTGTCGAACTCTTTGGGCGACATATTGGCGATTGCTTCCGCCGATAATGGGTCGCCCGTATTTGATCCGTTGGACGCGGTAAGCGTCTTTGCGCCGCGCTGCGCCTCATCAATCTTGTTGATCTTGTCGATTGTCTGCTGCTGTGGGTTGGCAGGATTTGCGCCTGTATATCCGTAACCCTGCGCAAGCTGGTAGACTGCCGCTGCCGGGTCTTGCCCCGACTGTTTGGCCTGAACGATGATAGCCCGCAATTCCGCATTGATCTGGGCAACGCGTGCCTGCGGATTGGCAAAATTCGGGTCAACGGCGGCAAATGCCTTTAACTGACCATCGCGAAGCTGTGAGAGATAAACCGCTGCCTGATCGAAATCGGGGTGCGCCTGCTTGGCTTGGGCAACGCTGTTATCCCATGTTGACCAGATTACACGTTCCTGTTGTTCGGCCTGTGTCTGCTGATCGCGTTGCTTTGCTTCCTCAGTCAGCTTTTGCTCAATGGCCTCATTTTTTTTCGCCTGAAACTTGAGATAGCCGATAATATCCTCATCAGGATTAGGCGGCGTTTCCTCTTTTTCTGGCTCCTGCTGCTGTTTTGCGGCAAGCATGGTATTCCAGCGGTCATCAAGAATGGCCTGCCGCTGCCTGATCTGCTCAAGTTCAGCCTTGGTTTTCTTGTGTTCTTCACGTTCGGCATGAAGCGCCTGATGGGGAACGAATTTTCCTTTTTCGTCACGTTCCTGCGCGACCTGTTCGATCTGCTCAGGCTGGGCTGTTTCTGGCTGCTCTGTGGTGGTTTCCTCGGTTGTAACCTCTGGTTCAACAACCTCAGTCGCGCCGCCACTCTCGAAATATTCCTGTTCAGCCTCAGTCAGAGTACTGCTGTTCTCATCTGCCATATTGTCACCTTATTGCCCGTCTCGTGGGCCTACGAAGCATGATGCGCTCATGCGGGCGAAGCCATCCGGTATGGATGGAATTAAAAATCTTTCTCGAAAATAAGCACATCATCGAAGACGGCTTGCAATCCGCGCCGCGACCTGTCTACGAAAATTAAATAGGCTAGATTAACTCCGCTATGCCAGCTTTCATGGCTTATCTTACTGCGGAGCGACAAGATTTGGAGCGGCGACAGAGTTAAAGTTTTCTGGCCGTCAATAACCGAAGGATTCCCGTATCCACGATAATAACTATCAAGCGGACGGCCTTCTATATGTGGCAATTCAAATAGAGGCTTAATAGCCTTGTGTGATCGAGTTTCGGCCTTTTTCTTGACTTTAGCGACAAGGTAGGAAACGTCGCCTTCTTCAATGCCATATTTGCACTGTATTGCATGCGACACTCCACGAACGGTGACGCTCAACGCATCGTTACCGTTTATGACCTGATAGTGCGCCTCATCAGCACCTTGTTTCAGAGCAAGTTCAATTGCTCTATCTCCGCTTATTACTTTCCGAACAAAAGCCATGCTCTTTCCTTACTTCTCAACGCGTGCACGTTTGGTATTGGCGTTCTGCTGACGGATAGAGTTTGAAACCGCGTTGGCGGCATTCTTCTGCATGTCGATTTGGGCCTTCTGGGTGGCAACGGCCAATTCAATCTCTGCCTTGCGCTCCTGCACCATCAAATCGATTGCATTCGTCTGCTGTTTGATCTGGGCTGTTTGCTGCTTGGCCTGAATATCAGCCTGCTTGCCAGCCATAGACAGTTCATGGCTTTGAACCGCTGCCTGTGCCTTGATTTCTTCCGGGCTGGGCGGTGGCGGGGTTTTTGCTGCTTCTTCCTGCGCCTGCTTGGCCTTCTTGATCCAGCTATCAACCAGTGTGGCAGGAAGAGGAGAATATTTCGCAATCTCCAGCATCATATCTGGCGTGATGATTTCCTTGAGCATGGGGAGCATCTGCATCATGATGCCCCATGTCCGCTCTTTCTCATTCGGGCTTGTCGGAGCGTCATCAACGATGATGTCATATTCAGCATCGGTGATATTTTCACGGGTAAGTTGGACATATTCCTGCTTTTCGTCGCCCACGATACGCACAAGACGGCCATCTGACAGATAGTTCTGGATCAGATATAGCATCATCTTGCCCTGCCGCTTGCGATAGCGGCGAAGGCTGTTGAACAAGGACGCCAGCAGATTAAGCGACGATTGACGGCGTTGGGCTTCCAGCACGCCCGCTTGGTCAACCTCACGCGTGCCGATAAATTCCGGCGACAAGCCTGTTACCTGGCTGATTGCCTCCTTGCTCTCATTGAACAAGGCAAAGAAGCCGGTCGGGAACTGTGCAACGGGCTTTGGCTGAATGCGTGTTGTTCCGCCATTCTTGGCCCACGTGATGCTGTCAGCCTTGGCCCAGCTTTCCTCTGCCTGACGGTCATCTTCAAACGCGCCACGCTCTGCGATAATGCCGCCCTTGGACTGGCTGTTGAGCAGATACATGACCTGAGAGAAAAACTTGTTCGCCCAGCGCTGCGGGTCTTTGGTTGGACGAACAACGCCATAAAACTGCTTTTTCAGCTTGTCGCGATAGCCTGTGATGCATTCCCAACCAAACAGGCCATTTGCGACCAGAGGTTTATCGGGTTCACCAAGAATATCACGACCGATGAAGGCACGCTTGACGACCTTGCGCGACTGCTTGGCATAGCGGAAACCGGGAACATTCTTAGCGAGCAAATCAATCTGCTGCTTGGAATATTCGCGCATCTGGCCCGTTTGCAGATCAGGACCGCGATAATATGGCTCACGCTCGATCCAGCGACATTCGACAATGGTGCAGAGCTTGTTGTTGTAGTTTTCCGCGATATCGTTCTGTTCGCCGGTATAGAAATCAGCCTGTGTCTGATCATGGGGCGAAGCAGGGTCCAGATCGAGAGATTTCGCCCATCCGGCATGAAGCAGTTCCGGCGCAACGTCCGGGAACATCTCCTTAACCTCAGAGAACGGCTTTTCGTCTACAAACCAGAGACGGCAAGCATCTTCAAGGTTGGGCTTTACCGCGTTGCAATCCCACACCATCTTAAGCGGGTCCATGCGCTGCACGATGGGCGCACCATCTGGATCAAGCTCGAAATCAAGGCGTGTGTCTGTCCAGCCCATGCCGCAAATGACGCTGTCCTCAAACGCATCACTGTCTTCATCTTCTGCACCGGCCTGATCGCGGAACCATTCTGCCGCACTGGTGAGCAGTTCATTAGCTTCCGCATCACCTATTTCACGCGGGATATAGCGCACCTCACGGCGATTGTTGATTTCAGACCCCACAACAGCATTGACCAATGGCGCAACACGATTGAACGTCATGACAGGGCGCTTTTGCTCCCTGAGCGCATTGGCGTCTTCGTCTGACCATTGATTGCCCGAATAGAAATCGTAATCCTCACGGGCTTCCTTGCGCCATTCAAGAACGTGCTGGATATCGTCTTTGTACCAGTTCTTGAGCTTTCGGCTCAGGCTGTCCTTATCAAGGCGCGACGGGTCGCGGCCCTCAGTTTCATCAACCGAAGGCTTGTAATCTTCATCTGCTGCCATTGATTATCCTGCCATCCACGATGTGGAAGATGATGAGCGTCCGCCGTATCGGCTCTGCCTGCCTTGAATGCGCGGCTGTTCGTAATGAACCGCCATCAGTCCGAAAGCGTCCGCGCTGTGCGAAGCCCAATCATGTTCCGGCCCAAGACCGATGCCGCGCTGTTCGTCTTTCTTTTCGTGATACCAGCCCAGCGCATCGCGCCCGGCCTCTGTCGTGTCTGCATTGAACCAGATCGAAGGGAACAGCCTGCGTACCGCCTCGATACGCATCTTTGCAGCGCCCGCGCCTTGGTTAGGAACGACTTCCGTTTCAAATTCAGCTTCTTCAAGCGCACTCTTGAACGATACGTCATGCACCCTGTCTTTTGTGTCGCCATCATGAGGCAAAACACATAGAGCTTTTCCGTATCCATTATCTCGCAGCCATTGCACGTGTGTTGCAAGCGGCTGGCCCTGCGCTTCGTAATGATCGAGAATGCGGATTTCGCGCCCGACGAACTGGACAATCCATATCGCAGTATTATCGGCCTTAGCCCCGGTACCGCCGATGTCCCAATAGGCCCGGATCGTCATAAGCGGGTCTTTGGCGACCCTGCCTATGCGTCCCTCGTTCTTGGCGTCGGTCAGATGACGGGCGAAATATGCGCCTTCAATCACCGTGGCATAAGCGCCATCCCAGACGTGCGCATATTGCTCTGGGCGCTCTTTCAGATCGGTCAGTCTGTCACGATCCAGCTTTGCCGGGAATTTCGGATTGTCCTTCCAGTTGATTTCAACGCCCTTGACGCGCTCACTCTCGGTAAACCTGAAACGCTTTTCAACCGGCGCATCCTTGCGCAATGAGTTCCATGTCGCCCATAGCTCTGCGTTCCAATCCTCGCCTTCCTCTCGGAGTGTCGGGATCAGTGTGCGCCATGCCTCATCCGTGACCGGCTCGGCCTCATCAACCCAACACAGGAGCAATCTGCCCTTGGACTTGATGCTGGCGATATTGCGATCCAGACCGGCAAAGGCAAACGATATGCGACCGTCTTTCGATTTGACGTACTTTTCGCCAATCTCGTAATAGTCCTTGAGGAAAGGCTCATCCTCAATCGCCCGCTTGATTTCTTCGAGCGAACTGTCAGCCAGCGAGTTCATGAACTGGCGGGCGCACAGGATAATCCCCGATATACCTGCCTTACCGTACTGATAGCCCTTGACTGCGGCCATCTTGGCGAATGAGCGCGTCTTGCCTGATCCTCGCCCGCCCCATGCGGCTCTTACATCAGCATCGCCCGAAAAGACCGGGATCAGCTTGGGAGGAAGCTCAATCCTTGCTGTTGTCATTGCCTGTCAGCGGAATAAGCTCAATGCGGCTGATCGTTTGCAGCGGATTGTCTGCATCGCCCTTGTGTTCAACACTGGCGAGCTTCGGATGAACATAGGGAGCGGCGGCTTTGGCCGCTTCAAACCGGCTTTCTGTGTCCATGCTCTCATCGCGCAGTATGTCCAGCATATAATCAAGAGGCGTCAGGCCAGATGAGATTGCCGCGTCCGCAATCTCTCTTGTGCGTTTTGTGGCTGATCCTGCTTTGCGCCCTGCACCAGAGCGCTTGCCACCGTGCTTTGTATCCATCTTGATTAATCTTGATTGTTTTCAAGTAGGGGTGAACTCATCACTCAGCACCGTTCGTTGTCGTCTGCCCAATAGGGCTTTTTTTTCTTCGACGTGCCGCGTTCGTACATAATCCCACCCATAAGCATCATGCCTCCGCAGAAACCGAGAGCGAAGAAGACGCACGAAATTGCTACAAGGTCAGAAACGCCGTCCATCACTTACACCTGCTATCTGAGAGATAGTCCTTGAAGCCGCAATGGTAGTGGTATGGTTGAGCACATGAAGAAAGGGCTATGAGGATGGTGAGAGCGAAGAGCTTACTCATGCCGATTTCCTGAATATGTTAAACTCGCGATCTTTGCGAATAGTCGGGAACAACAGCAGCTCCCACCAACGAGTGGCATGCATGAAATAATGGTCGCTGATCATGTGATGAGGAAGGCCACGGAAATAAGCCATTACATATTCGAATGAAACCGGCTCTCTCGTGATCTTGATATCTTTCATCATCCAAACTCCCTCATCATCTCGGCCTGATCCTCAAGCCACTGGATGACTTCCTTTGTGGACATGCATGTCATCATGAGGTTTAACGCGCACTCGCCATATTGCATCGCGCTTTCCCGCAAATACCGCTCGGTGATCTTTGCAGCCACATCGTTGATGTGCTCGACTTCCTTGCGGCGGGGCATGGGCTGCTCTCCAACGTAAAAAGCCGCCACCCGAAGGCGACGGCTGAAAACTGCGCAATAAAAAAGCGGCCCGTAAGCCGCTATGATTTTGGACACAACTTTACATCCTAAAATCTGTAGTCATTTATTCGGTGATTTGCGTTTATTGTCAAGCATGAAGTGACGATGCAATGCATTACACACAAGTCTTGCACTTCCGAGCAAATGAGGCATCATTTCATCTTTGATGATGACATATTGCAGGCCAGCCCACAGGTTTTCAGAGCGATTTTCATTCTGTGCTTCTTGGATTGCTTCATGAGCCGCATTAACGGAATCCTTTACACGAACACACCATTCTGAATATGCATCAGGGTCATTGCTATCAACGCTTCCGTTTGTGTCGAAATACGCACCGGGAGAAAGAAGCGATTTGCTGTAATCATTCCTGAGATCAAGATAACGCAATGCCGCCTCATACTGGTCTTGGCTCAATCCTTCTGCGCGGCCCATCATGGCGAGCCGTCCGAGGTTTGTTGCCGCCTTCTGATCCATCGCCTGCGCCTTTGTAAGATTGTGCATTCTCATTCGTGCTTCCAATGCAACTTTTGCAGGCGGTTCCTTCGCCCGTGATGCGCGGCCATTCGGTTCGCGCAACACACCTTCCTTCTTCGGTCTTCCTCGTTTTGCCAGTCTCGCCGCCTTGGTCTTCATGGTGTTCCTCGCTGCCGGGGGTTATGCTGTTTGGCTGTGACGCTGGACCATCCCGCGAAGCCGTTCTTGGCTGATGCCGTATTCGGACGCGATGTCCTTGTAGAACTCGCCGTTGTTCTTGCGAGCGATTACTGCATCTATGTCGATCTTGGCTTCGACAGGGGCAGCGATGGTTCTACGACCGACGATACCGCTCTTGTTCAAGGAATGCAGAATTGACGTATGGTCCTTACCGCCGAATGCCCTGCCGATCTGCGGCAGAGACATATCAGGCCGAAGCATAGCGACCTTCTTGATTGCTTGCGCCCGAAGCTGGACAAGCTCCTTGTACCGACGATTGCCAATTATATCGGCATAGGTGTACATCGTGCCGCAAACCACGCTCTGGATTATTTCCTTGGCAGTCGGCCTGTCTGGATTGGCGAACTCGACCTCGCGGATATTCATTACGCGATAGGCTTCCAAAGCCTTCTGTTCATCAGCAAGGCGCTGTTTTTCCCTGCCCTCTGCGATGATACGATCACGCTCGGATTTGATCGCGGCGCGGCGTTCTGCTTCCCGTTGAGCAATGATATGTGCGGCACCGCGATTGGTGTGAATGGCTGATACTGCGAACATTACGCTGCCCTACCTACTTGCTTGAATGTGCTTGGCGGCGCTGATTTCAGCGCGTCGGGGTTGAATTCGTGTCCATTGGCTTCCGCTGCCGCCTTGAGGCGAGCCATGGAGGCTTCCGGGCTGGTGTCATATTGGCCGCGCTTGGCTTGTTCGCTTGCGCTGTCGGCCTTTAGCTTGGCTTTTCCTTCCTGCCATCCTGCAGAAGCACGGG
Source organism: Hyphomicrobiales bacterium (assembly GCA_015654965.1). Lineage (GTDB taxonomy): Bacteria > Pseudomonadota > Alphaproteobacteria > Rhizobiales > Rhizobiaceae > Brucella. The sequence goes on along the minus strand of JAATGD010000314.1, from coordinate 1,308 downwards.
CACGGCTTTCTGGCGTCCAGCTATCAACAGAAGCCTTCTTCGCTGCCATCGCCTTGCGCTGCTCTTCCAGAAACTTTTCGCGCTCACGATCCGCCCTTTGGCCTTCAAGGATGGGCTTCATCACGCGGTCGCATTCCGCACGGAGTTCAGGGGGGGCTGGAAAAAACGGATGGCCAAGGACGTTGCGAAGAATGTTTTTCGTGGCAGTTTCCAGCGCAAAGGCAGACACACCCTCAAGGGCGATGGAATAAGCTGCCTCCACCGCTTCCGTGCTGCTGGCCTCCCGTGCCGGAAGGCTCGCAAGTAAGGTCAAGCACCTCACTATTTCGGCTTCCGTGGCCTTCCTGTCGTAATCCGGTCTGTGTGCGATCTGGTTCATCGTTCAAAATCCCCATCTGACGGGCGCGATTGGTGAAAATGGTTGCTGCTGTTTGCTTTTGAGGTTTGGGAATGGTCTGTTGCGACGGCGCAAACTTTGGCACTGGCTCGTCTGTCCAGCATTGGCCGTTCAACCACGTGGCGGGGTGCTTGGTGAATTCAGGATTTTCGCCGCGGCGTTCATCGGCATAGCGCCGGACGCCAACGAGGATCGTTTCGAGGTCAACCCGCTTTCGAGCCGCCTTGAAGGCTTTGAGGGCTTGGCCCTTGCCAGCACGACGAGGATAGACCGTCCAAAACTGTTTCTCGAATTCAGCATCGAAATCGGGTTTGACCGATACATCTGAACGTAGTGAAGATGTTATATCTGTTTCTGTATCTGTCTCTTGGGCCGTTACAGAAACGTTTCCTGAAACGTTACATTCCGTTTCACTGTGCTTAGGCTTTGTTTTTTCACGATATTTACGAACACGATCAGTGCTTGTGTCGCTCTTGTATTGTAGGTCGTCCCAAGCAATCGGCTGCATGTCGTCATCAACCAAACCGACCTCGGAAAGCCGTCTTTTGATCTCATCAAGTTCACGCAATTGAACGCCAAGCTTGACCGCAATCTTTCGCTGCTTGAGACTACTTTCTTCCTCATCAAGAAGACCGTCAGCCTTTAGGCAAAGAATGGCTATGAAATGCCACCTATCTTCAAATGCGAGAAGGCGCATTTTCTCGTCGTCAATCATGCGATGGTACAACCGAAACCATGGCGCGGCTTTCATTTCACCACCTCCACTTCAATGCCAAGGAAGGCGCGGACCAACTTGCGCTTGAGCTTGAAAACAGGTGTTTCAACGCCCTTCACGTCAATCACGCGAAAGCGATCCTCGGTAAAATCCCAAAAGGCAAAATCAGCCTTGTATGTCGTGATAAGCTCGCCCT
>JAATGD010000389.1 GCA_015654965.1 Hyphomicrobiales bacterium | reverse complement strand
CATCAGTTCTGACGTTGCGATGTTTCCAGCTGCGAAAGACGCTGCGGCTGGGTTGCGCATATAATGTCGTTTGCCCACTGGCTGAAATCGACGGGCGAAGACTTGCGCAGGTTTGCGCGCGCTTCGCGGATCATCTGCTGGCGATGCATTTCATCATCGAGGCAGACCGATTTTCCATCCCAGCAACGATTGACGATATTGTGGAACAACGTCTTGTCGTCATAGGTGAAGAACTGGACAGGATGCTTTTCGCTCGGCTGGACCAGGGATGCATAGCGCTCACGGCTGAGCGGCTCACCCTTGGCCTTCACATCCGCCACCCACTTGTCGAAATCGGCCTGATTATAGGCATGCGCCCTGAAACGCATCTGGGCAAAGCCCTGACCGCTATAATTGGCGGAAATACCGTCGAACTCATCTTCATGATTGGCAATCAGATGCAGCTTCGTCTGCATGCTCGGCATGGTGTAGACCATGCTGCCCAGCGCCGGGATGAAGAAGGAATTCATGATATTGCTGGAGGTCAGCTTGAAATTGACCGGCACATCGACGGGCATCGCCATTTCATTGACAGTCGCAATGCCCTGATCGGGGTAGATGAAGAGCCACTTCCAGTCCAGCGCCACCACTTCCACATTGATGGGCTTGGCGTCGGATACCAGCGGGCGATAGGGATCGAGCTTGTGCGTCGAAATCCATGTCACCGTTCCCAGAACGATGATGATCGCCAGCGGAATGAGCCAGACAGCAAGCTCGATTCGGGTTGAATGGTGCCAGTCCGGCTCATAATCCGCCTTTTCATTGGTCGCACGATACTTCCAGGCGAAGTAGAGCGTCATGAAAATGACAGGAAGTACGACCAGCAACATCAGGCCGGTCGCAAAAAGAATGAGATCGCGCTCTGCCACGCCCACTTCTCCCTTGGGGGAGAGAAGAACCTGGTTCTCGCAGCCCGCAAGAAACGCAGTCAAGGCTAAAACGGCGAACGAAACGATCGTCCGGGGGGTGCCGTGTTTCATTTGTCTTTCCATCACATGCGCGGACCGTCATTTCCCATGCATATGTTATTTTCTTGTTTTCGGTAAATTCTGAAATTTCCAAAGCTACCGTTATAACGAATAATCCCGTTTGTCACCCACTTGGTGAAAATTGTACTGGTTCGTAATGTCGCGTCTGGAACGGGAGGCTACCTACTGTTTTTTTCCTATTGCCACAAGATGACATCGCTATGAAAAAGGGGGGGCGATGAAAAAGGGGACGCAAACACCGGAGAGGGTGGAAGAAGACGATGATTTTCGCGCAAATGCCGCTTGAAGAGGCGGAAGGGGCCGTGCTCGCCTATAAGCTAGAAGCGGGCAAAAGCAGCTTGCGCAAGGGGACGCTCCTTGCGCGCGAGCATATCGCAGCTCTTCGTCAGGCGGGTGTGGAGCAAGTTCTGGCCGCACGCTTTGAACCCGGCGATATCGGCGAAGATGAGGCCGCGCATGCCATCGGCCACATGCTTGCGACGGACACCGTTTCCCTGAGCAAGTCCGCGGCCGGACGCATCAATCTTTTCGCAGCCACCAAAGGCGTCTTTCGTGCGGATCGCGCATGCGTCGACGCCATCAATGCTTACGATCCGCGCATTTCACTGGCAACCATCCATAATCACAGCCGCGTTGAAAGCGGACAGATTATTGCGACGATCAAGATCATCCCCTTCGCCGTCCCGCAATCACTTTTAGATGAAGTGCCAGCGCTTCTCGGACCAAAAAGCGCGCTGGAGGTATTGCCCTTTCAACCGTTGCGAATCGGACTCATTCAATCCCGCCTCCCCTCCATTCGCGAGAGCGTTCTGGATAAGACGCGTGAATTGATGCAAGCGCGTATCCTGCGTAACGGTGGAACACTCGTTGCAGAACGACGTGTCATGCATGATGTGCAGGCGCTCGGCGAGACGATTGCAGAGCTTGAAACTCTTTGCGACATGATGGTGATTTTCAGTGCCTCGGCCGTCACCGATATTGCCGATATCGTGCCACGCGCAATCCTTCAGGCGGGTGGAGACATCCTGCGCATCGGGGTTCCGGTCGATCCCGGCAATCTGCTGGTGCTAGGCAGATATAAAGGCAAATATATCATTGCCGCCCCCGGCTCCGCGCGTAGCCAACGCGAAAACAGCCTCGACTGGATTCTCGACCGGCTGATGGCTGGCATAGAACTTGACCAGAACGCGCTGTCGCATATGGGCGTGGGTGGGTTGCTGCTGTAATTTATCCGGGAATTTCAAAATCGAACACCAGAATGCCGTCAAGACCGCCTTCAGCAGCCTCGACCAGCATTGTTCCGACTTTCACATGCTCGGGATGCGGCAGATAGGCGTCGCGTGCGGCAGCATCGGCAAAATCGACGACAAAACCATGGCCAAAACCTTTTTCCAGCCCTTCGGGGCTGTTGTTGACGCCGGTTGAGACGGCAAGAATACCGCCGATCTTGTCCTTGAGGGCTGTGACCGTTTCAAGCCGATGTTCAATCGCGGCGCTATCAAGCGTCGGTTTGAAACGGATAAGGACAATATGGCGGATCATGGCATGCTCCCTGCTGGAAAGAATGATTGCGACCACACATATAATCGATCAGCAAAAACCGCGATCACAAGTTTTTTGAAAATCGCCAAAACCATGGGGCAGACAAACTCCCCCAAAAGGAAAAAGGCCGGGACAAGCCCGACCTTCCGCTTTCACCTGAAACATGGTGCCGGTTCATCCGCGGTCACCGATATCAGGTGAATTCCCTATACAACCACAAGCTAATCCCTATTCATTTCAGGAATATGACATTGCTGCCGATTGCGGAACAATCAAACAGGTTACCGCATCCAGACCATCAGGGCACGAATGGCATATTCTCAGGCCGCCATCTCCGTGAACATCTGTTCGGGATGATTATAACGCCACACGTCGATCAGACACTGGCGCATCAGGTCGAGATCGACCGGTCCCATTCTGCTGAGAACCAGATCAAGCTCGTCCGGCTCCACACCACGATTAAGGAGCGCAACTATTGCCTTGGTTATAATTCTCTTATTATCGAATCTGTACAGGTCCTGCATAAACCTCTCTCCGATTACCCAGCCAATATGTCATTATTACAGACTAAAAATCATGCCGGACCGGATTCCCCTCTATCAGTCAAGGATATAACCGGTCATTTCAGACCAAGAAGTCCCACCCGCCATGAAACGGAGATTGCCGCAGCACAGCGAAAATCATAAAAATAGTTATATTTTGATATACTAAACTTAAATTACTTAACAAATGGTTAACGCATATTAAACCACTATACAAACAAAATACAATTGGATATTTAAAAATAAAAATTAATAATATTTATCTTATAAATATAAATACCATTTAAAAAATCGCTTACTACGGATTTTATTATCTATATATATTAAAATAACAAAAATATTTATTTTAAAAATACTTTTATAAACTTTAAATTGTCATTAAATGGAATTATTATACCATATACATTACCATCTTCTTTTACAGGGATGATCTTGATTTGAAACAGGCAGTAAAACGAAATGGTTAGCGCGGGCAATAAACCCTACCCAAATGCAAAACGCCGGGGCAAGCCCCGGCGTTTTCCTTGTCAGATCGGCAATCTTATTCGACGCCGACGATCTTGCCCTCATCCCACTTGAAGATATCGAAGGCTGGCGAGGAGAGATCCCCATTTTCGCCATAGGTCAGTTTGCCGATAGCCGTTTCAATCGCTTCGCCACCATGCAACACCTTGGCAACAGCTGCCGGATCATCCGTTGAACCAGCCTTTTCAATGCCAGCCTTGAGTACTTCGACTGCGGCATAGGCATTCATGGTGAAGGCTTCAGCCGGAATATTCTTGGCCTTCAGCGCTTCGATGGCATCCTTGGAAGCCGGGTTCTTGGTCGCGTCAGACGCATTGGTAAACAGCGTGCCTTGCGCATTGGTGCCGCCAATGGCCCAATATTCGGTGTTGGACAGGCCTTCGCCACCAAGAAGCTGAGCCTTCAGACCGGCATCCTGCAACTGGCGCGACAAGAGGCCGCCTTCGGCATGATAGCCGCCGAAGTAAACCACGTCCGTACCAGCCGCCTTCAGCTTGGTCACCAATGCGCTGAAATCCTTGTCGCCGGGGGTGACTGAATCATAATGCACTTCCGTCACACCACCCTTGTTGAGCGCTGCCTTGAAAGCGTCCGCCAGTCCCTTACCGTAAGCGCCCTTGTCATGAACAATGGCGACCTTCTTGTCTTTCAGGTGCTCCAGCACGTAATTCGCCATGACCTCGGCCTGCTGGTCGTCACGACCACAGGTGCGGAATACGTTTTGAAGACCGCGCGCCGTCAGATCAGGACCGGTTGCGGTTGGCGTCACCATCAGGACGCCATTTTCCGAAAAGACATCGGAAACCGGAATGGCAACACCGGTCGTCACCGGCCCGACAACGAACTTGACGCCATCACCGACGAGCTGGTTGGCGGCGGAAACGCCCTGCTTCGGCTCGCCCGCATCATCGGCGAATTTGAGAACAATCTTCTCGCCCTTGATGCCGCCGTTCTTGTTGATGACTTCAGCGGCCGCTTCGGCACCCTTCTTGACCTGATCACCAAAAGCGGCAACCGGACCCGTCAACGGCGCAAGAACGCCGATGGTGATATCCGCATAAGCGGCACTCGCAAAACCGAGAGTCGCAGCAAAAGCCACGCTGGACAGAAGTTTCAAATTCATTCTTCTTCTCCTTTGGTGGGGCAATATCCTCAGACATCCCCCTACATAACCCTTACCGGCAATCAAAAGCACGATATGCCATGCGATTGCCGGGCCCTCCCTTTTGTTCATCATGTGATTTCAAAGGGTCAATCCAAAAGCCTGCAGCACCCCGCCATTTCTGGCGCCAGAGCCATAATATTATCCAAAACCGCATCCGCGCTTTCACAAACATGCTCAAAAGTGCAAGCGGACTTTCATGATCTGATAAGAATGCATTTCCGGCTGCCGATTGCAAGGGGCCAAGTGCCGGGGAAAACAACGAAATCCGGCAAAGCCAGCCTTTCTCCAAACGCTCTTTCTCGTTCCGCCACAGGGTGCCTGCTTGATCAAAAATGAAAAGGCCGGGCATTTGCCCGGCCTTGTCTTCTTTATCGTTTCCAGTCTTACCACTTGACGCGGAAGCCTGCCTGTCCCTTGAGCGAATAGCTGTCGCCAAAATTGTTCAGGCTGGTGTTGACGAGGCCTTCGCCATAGATCGAGTACTTGT
>JAATGD010000143.1 GCA_015654965.1 Hyphomicrobiales bacterium | reverse complement strand
CGCGAGCTTGCCCTTGACGGTGTTGATGCCCCAGAAGCGCCACGCGCGCCGCGCACGGCTGATTACGGGAATCGCCGGTAATGCCCGTCCGTCGCAGAAAAGGTAAACGTCTGGCTCGCATTGATGAGCATGCCGCATGGTCCGACGTTTTCGAGTGCCAGTATGATTTTTTCGGCGAGCTTCCGTCGATCGGCGTCAAAACTGACCAGTATGACCTTCCAGATCCGAAGGTTGCTGCGGAAGCATGGCAGCGCCTTGGCGCGGCATTCATGGCCGAGTGGCGTTCACGTCCGCATCATCCCGACGAAAGTGAGCCGTGGGCTTTAACCACATTCGGTGAACCGCCGTGCCGGTGAGGAAGAGATGCAACCGCCGCTCCAACCGTCTGGAATTCGCGGTGACACCAGAAATTCGGGCTACTTTCGATGCATATATCGCCAGCGAGCCGATCGAGGCAGGTAACTGGTCTGAGCATTGGGAATTGCACGACCTTCTTCACGAGGCCGGCGTTTTGGCGCTGCCGTGGATACCGCCTTGCTGTTACCACCCGAGAATCAGCGGCATCCGATGGCAGTACCTCCCAGCCGCCGTCGCGATTTACAATCACTTATCACGATAACCGCCCGCCTCGCGCGGGCTTTTTTCTTTGGAGTTTCAAATGACAAATCAACCATTTTCGCAGATCAATCTGCCCTTCGGCGACGCCGACTACAACTTCGCACTCACATGGGCTGGTGCTCAAGAATGGGAGGAAAAAAACGGGACGAAGCATATATGGCACATTTCGATTTATGACCGAGCATAAGAACGGTCTGGTCGCCGACATTCGCGAAATCATCCGCATCGCACTTGTCGGTGGCGGGATTACGCCCACCGAAGCGCTCCGGCTGGTGCGTCGATACGTCGAGGAACGCCCGCTCACCGAAAGCATGCCGGTAGCGCTGTCAGCAATAGAAGCGTTCCTTTTCGGCCCCGACGAAGAGCAGGCAACGGTAAATGGCTAAATCATGGCATGTGTCAGCGGAGTTCAAGAAAAGGCTGGCCAGGGTGCCAGCCTCCGTTGTGAAGGCGACAAATGAAGCTATTGAGAAAAACGCAGATGAGTGGGTGAAGACGTCCCGCAGCATGGCGCCGACCGACCCCGTTGACGGCGTATATCTACGCCCCAGTATTCGTCATTACGAGTCCCCGACTGGCGGTCAGATTGTGCGAGCTGGTGGTGAAGCAACAACGCGACCCGGCAAGACAGGGCAGCCGTACGATTACGCCATCGCCTTGGTGTGTGCAGCATTGCAGGTCATGAGCATTATCGGATCTACCGATGAGGCCATTGCCAGCTTCAAAGAAAAAATAGAAGCGCAGCGGAATAGGCCAGGTGAGAAAACCAAGCTTGACGGATTGATCGCGGGATATTCCGAAAATCATGGTCCGGTTGTGTTCTACTTCCATACATATCCAGATGTTGAGGTAATGGCTGGAATGGAACCTTTCACATTCTACGAGGTGGATACGGAATTTCTCGCCGGACCGCATCCATCGCCACGCCAGCTATATGATTCCGGGCTACCCATGTTTTGGCCGCTGGATGGCCTCGCTGAGTACGGAGCAACGTTTTTCAATGTGGTGCGTCAGAATCCAATGGTCCATTTAGCTCATCCCGATCAGCCGGAGCTATACGGCATCGGTGGTCATGTCGATCATGCTGTGATTGGAAATGAGGGCGTCGCAGTTGCGCGTATCCATGAGTGGCCAGATAAGGTGGGTGAAAAAATCCAACCGCTGGCGGCATGAGGAATGGGGCGCCATGCCGAAGGTGGGGCGCTCCTAGAATCCTGATAAAGCCCAATCTAATTTACGCCTCCGTTCGCGGGTCAGCTAGTAAAATCTTATGCTTTCTATATCTTTCAACAGCCCGCCGCAGCCTCCGTTTTTGCTCTTTTCTTCCATCACTGGACAAGTTTGGGAATTCGCTCAAAACAATCGAAGTGCTTTCGCCTGATGGATCAAGTTTGTCGGGCTTTAAGGCATAAAACCACACCTGAAATACCTGCGCGGATACCGGAAGCTTTTTAGACACAGCCATATAATCAAACCAAGCGAGAAATAAGATCATGTCGTTATCGACGTCAGAAAAATCTCTAATAGTTTTAGCATCTTCATCTCTAATATTACCGTCGAGTCTTGTGACGTGCTTAAATGAATTCCAGAATAGGTTTCGCGCTTTATAAAGTTTATCAATGTCAAGGCTAGGGTGTGTTTTAAGAATATGCGTTGATATGGGTATCTCACCGGAAATATTTGCTAATTTCTCAAGCACCTCCGCAGCACCACAAGCTAGAACCTGTATTGAAATCGGATCCTTATCACGCAGAAACAAGTCCATTGCGGTGTAAAGCTGAGCGCGTGCGACTTGCAGCTTTGTATCAAAAAGCATCTTATCCAAAATTGCTCCCTTCTTGCTGATCGCCATGTCAGATCACCTCCTAAAAACCGTCGGCTTCCATCCTCGCGCAAAGCCAAACGACATCGCAAGCGAAGCATACTCAATCTCTTTGACCAGAAAGTCGCGATCCTTCAGTAGCCCCTCAATCGCGGCCCGAACGTCTCCCCCGTAATAGGCCAGAACCATTTCTATTTCATCTTCATAGCTTTCCGCGACCGCGTTCATTCTGGACTCCTATATCGCATATGTTCCTATTTTGTTCTCATGGCGAGTTGGAGTCAAGGGTGAGCTAAGGTCGCTCTTCATTTCGTGTTCAATTTATGCTTCCATGCCTGTAGGTATGGGGCAGAGCATGACAGATATTTCCAAACCAGCAGTTCACACGCGCCAGAAGCGCGTTATCGTCTTCGACACTGAAACTACGGGCATCTTGCCCTATTACCGCATCATCACGCTGGGCGCCGTGAAAATCGAAGGCGACCAGCTTTTGCAGCAGTCGCTCTATCTGATTTTCGATCCGCGTAAAGATAGTTCACCACAGGCCGAAGCGGTTCACGGTTTCGACAATTGGATGACGCGCTATCAGGATTTGTTTGCGGATCTCGCTTCGCCTATCCGTAAATGGTTCGGCTGGGCGGATGAAGTCGTTGCCCACAACGCAGCATTCGACATGCACTATATCCAGCGGGAGTTTCGCAAGGCGGAGGTCGATCTGCTCGATCG
>JAATGD010000093.1 GCA_015654965.1 Hyphomicrobiales bacterium | reverse complement strand
GATTGATCGCAGCACTGTGGGGTTTTGGATCAAGCGTGCGAATTTTTTCAAAAATGGAAACCTGATCGGCAGGCCGCAATTTCCATTGAAACGCTTCCTCAAGAAAACGTTCACCGAAACGAAAATGCAAAGAGCGCCATTCGGTGGAGAGCGATGGAATAAAATCGCGAAAGAAGCGGAAGCTGTCGGGCACGATATCGGCGATGGAGCCGGTGAGGCTTGCAACCGTATAGCCGCCATCGAGTCTCTTGCGCAGTGCAAATTCGGGAAAAGCAATGGCGGGGTCTATCCCGGCCTCAATGGGCGCGGTGCGGAAAACCGAGGAACGCACTTTGAGTTGCGGTAGGCGTGCCGCAAAAGACGACAGGATCAGCCGCGACCATGCGCCGCCTGCAACGACGACCGCTTCGCAACGTACGCGACCCTTTTCGGTCAGGACCGCCGTCACGCGACCATTGGTGGTTTCAATGCCCCGCACCGCACAATTCTGCATGATGACGGCGCCATCCTCCTGCGCTTTGGCGGCAAAGGCCGGAACGGCTTTTTGCGGCTCAGCGCGCCCGTCGAGCGGCGTGATCATGCCGCCTTTCAGGGGAAGCGTCAGTCCCGGTGCCAGTGCCGCTGTCTGAGACGCGGTGAGGCTCTGGGTTTGAATGCCCTGTTCGCGGGCAATGGCAATCCATTGCTCATAGATGGCCATCTGCTCTTCTTTATCGGTGGCATAGGCAATGCCCGTGACGCGAAAACCCGTCTCACGGCCGGTGCGCTCATTCATGCCCTCCCACAGACGCATGCTTTCGACAATCAGCGGCAATTCCCGGCTGTCGCGTCCTGTGCGGCGACACCAGCCCCAGTTGCGACTTGACTGTTCGCCTGCGATTTCGCCTTTTTCAAAGAGGGCGACAGGAATACCGCGTTCGGCCAGAAAAAGCGCTGTGGAAACCCCGATGACCCCGCCGCCGATAATGGCAATTCTGGTTTCCTGCGGCAACGTTTGGGCGGTCGCAATCTTGTCCGTGGCGGGACCCATATCGATTCTCCTGACAGGTGATCGGGTATGCGGGAGGAGGTCTGACCATGCGCCGCTTTTGGCGCGCATTCAATAAGCTTTATACGCGGAAATTCCCCGTTCACCGAAAAAGCGCTGTCCTTGTTGAGAATTTTGGTCTTGTTTTTGTAGCGTTTGCAATAAACAATCTTTACAGGTGCCTGAAAGAAAACGGAAACTTGACCCGATATGGATGTACAGACCCGACACGAAGACCAGTCGGAGCAGGCAGGTAGTCACGCGCTTGCACTGTCTCTTTCGCATGTCACACGTCGGTTCGGCGACACGCTTGCACTCAATGATGTGTCTCTGGACGTGCAACAAGGAGAAATTATCTGCCTTGTGGGGCATTCCGGCTGTGGAAAGACCTCGATGCTGCGCATCATCGCAGGGATCGATACGCCGGACAGCGGCACATTGACCATGCAAGGACGGACACTCGTATCGCAATCGCTTTTTGTCGAACCTGAAAAGCGCAATATCGGTGTTGTCTTTCAGGATTATGCCCTGTTTCCGCACTTGACCGTTCAGGAAAATGTCCTGTTCGGTCTGCGCAAGTTGCGTCGTAAGGCAGCACGGGAACGTGTGGCAGAACTGCTTGAACTGGTTGGCCTGCCCAAGATGGCGGACCGTTATCCGCATATGCTTTCAGGCGGAGAGCAGCAGCGGATTGCGCTTATCCGCGCTCTGGCGCCCAAACCGCATGTGCTTTTGATGGATGAGCCTTTTTCCAATCTTGATCGTGGCTTGCGGGCAAAGGTGCGCCATGAGACGGTGAACTTGTTGCGCAAACTGGGCACGACCGCGATCATCGTGACTCATGAAGCCGAAGAGGCGCTTTCGACGGGGGATCGCGTGGTACTCATGCGCTCGGGCGAAATCGTGCAAAGCGGCCCTGCGCGTGCGTTGCATGATGCGCCGGTCAATCGTTACGCGGCAGAATTTTTCAGCGATTTCAATATCATTGCAGGCAAATGTCTTGGTGATAAGGTGACATCGACGATCGGGGAGTTTTCAGCACCTGCTACGCTGCAAGGTGTATCGGATGTCTCTGTTTATATGCGCCCGCGCGACTTGCATATTGTAGCCGATGAGAAGGTGCAGGAACAGGATCTGCGCTGCCTGATCGAAGCGCGCAGTTTTCTCGGTGAAATGGAGGAACTGGTAGTGCGGGCCGATCATGTGCCGCAGGCCTTGCGCTTGCGCACAATCGAGCCGGTGGATGCGGACGCCACGCATATCGTCGTGCGCCCGGATCGGCAGAAGGCACTGATTTTCCAGAACTGATTGTCTCGCTTGTTGACCCATGAAATAGGGGGTTATATAAGCTGATTGTCTTACTCATCATTTGAGTTGAAATTTTTCCAGACGGAGGAAATATGTCCATTTTTGCGCGTGCCGGTCTTGCTCTTGTTGCAGCGACATTTTTATCAGGTGCGGCTTCTGCCCCCGCCTCTGCCAATGAAGTCAATATCTATACGACGCGTGAACCGGGCCTCATTCAGCCTCTGCTGGATGCCTTCAAGGCTTCGACCGGCATTACCGTCAACACGGTGTTCCTGAAAGACGGTCTTGCCGAACGTGTTGCATCGGAAGGTGCAAGCTCGCCTGCCGATATTCTGATGACGGTTGATGCCGGAAATCTTGTCGATCTGGCTGAAAAAGGCCTGACGCAGCCGGTCGATTCCAAGGTTCTCAACGATTCCGTGCCGGAACAGCTCCGTGACGCCAAGGGCAACTGGTATGCCTTGTCGTTGCGCGCGCGTGTCGTGTATGCGGCAAAGGATCTGGAACTGGATGCCATCAACTATGAAGACCTGTCCGATCCGAAATGGAAGGGCAAGATTTGTATCCGCGGCGGCCAGCATCCTTACAACGCCGCGCTCTTTGCCGATTATATCGCCCATCATGGCGCTGAAAAAACTGAAGAATGGCTGACCGGACTCAAGGCCAATCTGGCGCGCAAAGCTGCCGGTGGCGACCGTGACGGTGCCAAGGACATTGTTGGCGGCATTTGCGATATCGCTGTTGCCAATTCCTATTATGTCGGGCTGATGCGTTCGGGCCGTGGTGGCGACGAGCAGAAGACATGGGGCGAGGGCATCAAGGTTCTGTTGCCGACGTTCAAGGATGGCGGCACGCAGGTCAATATTAGCGGCGCCGCCGTTGCCAAGAACGCGCCGCACAAGGAAGAAGCCATAAAGCTTCTCGAATATCTGGTTTCCGACGAAGCACAGAAAATCTATGCGCAAGCCAATTTTGAATATCCGGTCAAGCCGGGTGCGCCTGTCGATCCGATTGTGCAGTCGTTTGGCGAGTTGAAAATCGACAAGGTTCCGCTGACTGAAATCGTCAGCCACCGCAAGCAGGCAAGTGAACTGGTCGACAAGGTCGGTTTCGACAACTAAGAACAGACCAGCCGTGAATAGGACGCCGGTGCCTTGCACCGGCGTTTCAGTATATAGAGATCACCATGACCGACGCCACAACACGAAGGCCTTTTGTTCGCCCTGTCCGGGCGGGGAGGATCTGGTTGTGGGGAGCGGCGCTGATAACCCTGCTGGTTCTGTTGCCGGTTCTTGCGCTTGTGCAGGAAGCCGTGCAGGGTTCTGCTGGGCTATGGACACATCTTTTTGCCACCTTATTGCCGACAGCCTTTGCCGATACGGTCCTTCTGCTTCTGGGTGTAGGCATGATCGCAGCTGTCATCGGCACATCGATGGCATGGTTGGTGACGGCCTATGATTTCCGGGGCCGAGGTGTTCTGGAATGGGCGCTATTGCTGCCGCTGGCTGTCCCCACCTATATCGTCGCCTATGCCTATCTCGATATTCTGCATCCGATTGGGCCGGTGCAGAATGCCATTCGTTTTATTCTGGGATATGAAACGCCGCGTCAGTTTCGTCTGCCGGATATACGCTCGATGACAGGCTGTATCATCCTCTTGGGGCTGGTGCTTTATCCTTATGTCTATATCCCAACGCGTGCGATGTTTCTTACACAATCCGCAAGTCTGATTGACGCGGCCAGAACGCTTGGCGTTAGCCGCAGGGGGATTTTCTGGCGGGTTGCCCTGCCTTTGGCACGTCCCGCCGTGGCCGTTGGTGTCAGCCTTGCCCTGATGGAAACTTTGAACGATGTGGGTGCTGCCGAATTTCTGGGCGTGCGAACGCTGACTGTTTCCATCTACACAACATGGGTGACGCGATCCGACCTGCCGGGAGCGTCGCAGCTTGCGCTTGCCCTGTTGCTGATCGTTGTTATGCTTGTTTCTCTGGAGCGCTGGGCGCGACGAAAACAGCGTTTCGCGTCTAATATTCGCCATTCACGCGGATTTGAGCCGATGAAGGTTTCTGTCGGCAAGGGGGTAGCACTCTTTCTACTCGGTACGTTGCCGATTATCGCCGGATTTGTCATGCCCGCGACCTATCTGGTTGTCGAAGCTGTCAAACGGGTAAAATTTGCCGGTATTTCTCCACGTCTTGCCGGTGAGGCATTCAATACGGTAATGCTGGCCGCCATTGCGACCGTCATTGTTTTGGTTTGCGGCATGTTGGTGGCTTATTCCCTTCGGCTTTTTCCAGGGCGGATCTCCCGTTTGTGTTTTCGCCTGTCCACGATGGGATATGCAGCGCCGGGAACTGTGATTGCGATTGGAATTCTCATCGTTTCCGGTGGCTTTGATCGCTTGTTTAATCTCTTTTCGATGCAGTTTTTTGGTGTTTCAGGCGGGCTTGTCCTGATCGGGACAGGTGCGGCGGTCGTCTATGCCTATGTGACGCGCTTTCTGGCCATTGCGGTGGGCGGTATGGATGCCGGGCTTGAGCGCATTCCCCTGTCTCTCGACCATGCGTCACGTACTCTGGGGCAAAGTGTAACGGCAACATTCCGTTTGATACATCTGCCATTATCCAAAACGGCAATCGTCGCTGCCGGACTGCTCGTCTTCGTCGATTGCGTCAAGGAACTACCCGCAACGCTTCTTCTGCGCCCGTTGAATATGGAAACCTTTGCCACGCATCTTTATGGCGAAGCCGCCCGCGGAACCTACGAGGAAGCCTCGATGGCAGCGCTGGCCATCGTTGTTGTCGGTATTCTTCCAGTTATCTTGCTTGCACGCATAGGACGTCGTTCCGCCCCCAACACGTGATCATGTGTTAATGTTCAGAACTGAAACAGCGATATGCATTTCGTTCAAATGATCCAAGGGCTTAGGAGCATAAAACCTCTGCTGGCTAATAAGATAATATAATAATTTCAACACGATATTTCGCGTTATCGCAACAATAATTGAGTTTATATTCGGGACCTTTCCGTGCTTCTAACACGTTGAAGCTACAAAGTGACAGCTCAATGGAGCGCAAGAACAATGGCTTTGATGTTAAAGCTCGGTTTCAGGAAACCTGAAGCTTCAGCATCCCTGTTAAAGGTTGGATGATGAATACGATGATGACTTCGCAAGAATGGTTGCCGATTGAATTGCTCAATATTGGTCTGGCCGCGGCGCTTTTCTTCGCCTGCCTTGTGCATTCGCTGTGGAAGGCGGTTTTTGACGAGTTGAACCCGGTTTTCTGGCGTCGCACGGCCGCAATCCTGTGGGCTGGCATTGCCATCGTCGCCATTAGTGGCGGTCTTGAAACGGTGGACTGGCTTCAGGTTATGGGCTGGATGCTTGTTGCCGGGGGTGTTGTCGCAACCGTCGCTCGTACCGGTTATGCCTATTATCGCCAGTATAGCGAGCAGCAACCGCATGGCGCTTATGCCCGCCGCGCCCGCCTTTCAGGACGGTGAGAACCATGTTTGCAAAGACAATCGAAATGCCATTGCGCATTCACCGTCCCGGCAGTCTGCGCTCGTTCTTTATCCGCGCTTTTGGCTCTGTACGATCCCGTAAATATTCGTAGAACGCGTGCCCGAGCGACAGTATCCGAGGACAGGCCCCTCGGCTTTGTCGAGCGCCTCTGCCATGGCGTCCACATTATCCTGCGTCAACTGACCGCCGATGACGGGAATGTAATAAGTGGCGATGCCTGCCTTTTCGGCGACACGTGCAATCTCGGCAAAATCCGGCTGGTCCGGTCCGCCTTCGCCATCCGGGCGATTGCAGATGATGGTCTGGAACCCCTC